>JAFGTU010000509.1 GCA_016933985.1 Sedimentisphaerales bacterium
GGACCATAATAGCCTCCTGTTCGACGCCACCATACCACAGGAAAACTACCTTATCCACTGGTCCAAAAAACCGGGAGTATTACACTTTTCGCCTTTTGCATCGTCAATACTTAACCGGTCTGAGATCGGTGAATCTAGCTCGTTGATTAGGTGTGCATTACATATTATTATCATCAGGAGATCGATATGCGTGACTGCAAGATCATGGCTGACATTCGGTGCGTTTGCATCGTTGCCGGTCTTCTATGCCTGTTGTCGCCGGCGCTTACCCGTGGGGCGGATTTTGTTGAGGCTAAGACGATTTTCCAGACTAACACCTCTTACGACGAGCGCCTTGCTATCGCCGTCGATGGGGTGATCGTGCATCGGCACGGAGGCGAGTTCACGCAGGCCATACAGTCCTGGCGGGATAACGGTTTCACTGTCGGGCGGATGTTTTTCGCCGATTCGGATGCGGCCAATGCGTATTGGACCGGCAAGTGGGACGGAACGGAACATCGGGAGGATGTCGAGCGTGACCAGGACGGAAAGGTGGTTAAATGCTCGGGCGTTCGGCCTTATATGCTTCCGACCGAAGGCTGGATTCGATACCTCGAAGAGATGACCGATGCCTCCCTGGCCGCCGGCGCCGCTGCAATTCTGCCGGAAGAGCCGCTCGCGCACGTCTTCACCGGATATGAGAAGGCCTTCGCCGAGCTTTGGCTGGACCGTTACGGCCAACCGTGGGAGCCGCAACACACCTCGGCAAGGGCGCGATTCCTCACCGCTCAGTTGAAAAACGAACTCTATATCAAGCTCGAAGAACGCCTGCTGAAGCGAACGCGGCAATTCGAGAAGGCCTCCGGCAAAAACATCGCCTTCGTTCTGCCGATCCATTCGCTCTACAGCAATATCGCTGCTCAGCTCGTTGCGCCGCTGGGGACATCCGCTAAGCTGGACGACATCGACGGCTATATCGGCCAGATTTGGACGGGGCCGGTCAATTGGGCGCTGGGCTGCTATGACTCGCCGCGCAAGGATTTCTTTACTTCGGCCTATGTGCTGTACGACTACTTCACACAGCTTGCCGTCGAGACGGATAAGAAGCTCTGGCTGCTGGTCGATCCCGTCGAGGACAATCCCAGCCACAAATGGAGCGAGTTTGCCCAATGGTACAAGCACTGCATCGCGGCCATGCTGCTGATGGACGAGGTCGATTCTTACGAGATCATGCCCTGGCCCGACCGTATCTTCCTGCCGGGTTACGGGACCGGCGGCGGCACCCCGGCGCCGGAGGATTATCGCATCACCATCCTGGCGGTGACACAGGCGCTGCAGGAGATTCCGACCGGCGGCAAATGGCTCCCTCACTCTGCGTCCGGCCCAGCCGGCGATTCTTCAGTAAGCGGCGGGATCGGCGTTGCCATCGCCGATACGCTGATGTGGCAGAGACTTGAACATCCTCGACTGCAGGGCGTCTATAGCTTGCTGCTGCCGCTGGTCGAGAGGGGAATTCCGGTTTCATCTTTTCTATTGGAGCGTCTCAACGACCAAGCGTATCTGTCGCGGTTCAGCGTGATTGTATTGTCGTATGAAAGCTTCAAGCCCCTCGATGCCTCAATGAATAGCGGCCTGACCGAATGGATTAAAGCCGGCGGCTCACTGATTATCCTCGGCGGCGACGGGGACGAACTCGATCAAACCAGCGGCTTTTGGTGGCGAGACCTTGGTTTAGAGTCGCCCATGAGTCATTTACTCGCCCAACTCAAATCCGAGGGCGAGGCTGGGTGGAGATTCGGCAATGGCTGGGTGGCGCGAAACGACATATCACCGAGCGCCTTTGCCGACCCTTGCGAGGCTGAGAGCACTTATCTGCCCCTGCTCGACTCGGCCTTAAAGAAAGCAAACCGTGGGCCGCTCAAAACGCCGGGCGTTTTTTTGATGCAGCGGGGGGAGTTCGTCATCGCTCACGCTGGCGACGGCAATATCGATATTCCCGGCAAGCTCATCGATATCTTCGACCCGGACTTGGCGCTTTGCGAGAATGTCCGCCTGATTCCGGGACAAAGCGGCCTGTACCGCGACGTCGCCGAGATAATGGAGCGCGGCGAGCCTGCCCTGCTCCACACTACTCACCGCCTAATCTCGCAGGAATATAAAAACGGCATTTTGCGCTTCACCATTCGCGGGCCCCGCAAGACGCCGGCTGTTGCAAGGCTGTTCCTGCCGAAAGGTGAATCTGCGAAAATCGCAGCGACCGACGCCGACGGCAAGAGTGTCGAAACCGGCATTCAGAAGAACGCGAGTACCATTCGCCTGAAATTTCCGAACAATCCCAAGGGCGTGACCGTTAAGATAGAATGAGGCTCGATCTATTCGAGATAGGCCCACTTATCTTCGCGGTTCGGTCGGCACCAGAAGAGCTTCCAGTACTCCTGATCGGTCTGGAAGACATCGATAGGATCGCGGTCGGCGTCGAATTGGGCGGGCAGGACGCCGAACCTTTTCATCTCACGAACATACTGCCGGTTCGGCTTAAACGTTTCCGTTCCAAACCGGGCGACTTTGTCCATCTGCTCTTTGCCGTTGCGAATCGCCGCGAGCATAGCCTGATATTCGGGGTCATCTTTGCCCTTGAACTGATGCTCACAGGTTCCCCAGCCTCCGGCGGATTCGGGCAGGCCGGCAAGCAGCAAAGGCGAGCACTCCGGGCGCGAGACGTTGAGCAGGACGTGTGCGCTGAAGCGACAATCTTCATCGCGAACGATCCGCTCATGCGGCGCGAGATTACGCTCTCTTTTCAGCTTGTTGCGTTCTTCGTCCGATATGGCGTAGGGTATGGGGGCAGCCTTCTTGCCCGGGCCGTGACACTGTCGGCAGGTGTTGTTCAGGGCAGGGGAATGGAAAGCCCCCATCGCGGCGCCCTGCCTGACCTGTTCGGCGCCGTTGCGAAGGGCGGCGTATGTCCCGGCGTAGGGCGCGCCGCTCTCGAGCCACATCCAGACCGTGCGCCATTCATCCGGCGTAACAGTGACGCCGTTGTGCGAGCCGTCGAGTTTCTGCATCAACCTGCTGACTGAGGAGCCGATAGTTCGTGGTTTCTGGTTGCCGTAGCCGTTGCGTCCGTCGGCGACCTGTCGCTTGGCGAGCAGCATGTAGTAGCTGAGCGACCATGTTACTCCTAAATCCTCGGTTAGGACAACGCGGCCTTTCCGATCCTTGTAGTTGTGGCAGGTGACACAGCGTTTGTTGAGTATGGGCTGGACGTGCGCTCGAAAGTCGATAACGTCGGGCAGAGGCTCGAATGACTTGATTCTGCTCGCCGGGCGGCGCAGCGCCGTCAGGTTGTTGGCTTGAATGGGTCGCGGCGTCTCGACGCGGTTCTCGTGGCACCCTACGCAGCCTAAGACCTCGCCAGGCTGAACATTGGTGAAGCTCTGCATCCGCTTGACGGACATATCATTTTCATCGAGGGCCACAAACAAGACGGTCCTGCCGGCGGGGACCTCGAAATAGGCCGAGCCGTCATCTTCGACCGGCACGACGCCGAGGACGCGCTCGAGCATAAACGTTCCCAGCCAGCTTGTCAGGTCCATCCCGCCGCTGAAATTCACGGGCTTAGGCAGCGCTTCGAGCACGAGCAGCTTCTTGATCTGGCCTCGCTCGACGCCTTCCATATTGCGGCCTCGATAGACGTCGGCCAGCACCATTTTCCCGGACGCCTCCCTCTGGTCGGTCCTGTCGGCCATGATCTTCTCGCGCGGACGCCCAACAAGCGGCGCCGGCTCATGGATGTTCGCCGCGCCCTTATACGTTAAGACAGGCACAAGCTCGCCGGCCCGGTTGCCGAGCAGCAATTGCTTGTATGACGCCACGAGAAACCTCTCGCCGTCGATGGGCCGGGGGTCGTTGTATGCGGCTTTGGGAGTAATGCGACGATAACCGCGGTTGTCGTCCGGGCCGAATTTAGCCGAGATTATGCAAACGTGCCCGCGATGATCGGATTGGCCGTGTCCCGGAGAATCGATGGCCAGGACGTCTTCGCCGCCGGGAATAACCTTGCCCTCGATATAGAGCGGATAGTGCCGCTGGTTGCCGTAGTACGCGACGACATCCGTCCCGTCCGGGTTCATCGCCCAGAGGTGATGATACCCGACCTGCGATCTGTCCACGTATTCCCATCGCGTATAGAGGATTCGTCCGTCGTTGAGGATGGCGGGTGTGTTGTCGTGCTCGAGATTGAACGAGAGCGGCTGGAGATTCTTCCCTTGCCTGTCGCACTTAAACAGCGTGCCGACCTGGGTCATCCAGCAGCCGACCCACCGCATGCTTCGGGTCGAGACGAAGACGATTTCGTCGGTGGGCAGATACGTCGCCTCATAATCGTCGTAGATCCCGTCGGTTATTCGTCGAAGGCCGCTGCCGTCGGCCTGAATTTCGTAGAGGCTGTAATTGTCCGTCCCAGCCGGGCGGTATGAGAAAAGGATGGTCTTGCCGTTGTAGTGAACCGTCGCATCGCGGATCCCGCCGTCTTTTGCGTCGAAGAGGACGGCAATCTGCCCGGTCCGCGTATTCAATTCATACAGCCTGCTGTCATCCGGCTTGCCGTTGCCGGCGTAAGCCTTGTGGTTCTCGTCGTCGCAGTAGTAAGCGATATTGGCGTACCAGTGCCCGTCTTCGTATGTTAGCCTTGTAACGAAGACTATCCGCTCGATGCCCGCCTCGGCCAGAGCTGCCGTGCCTTTGTTGATTTGAAACATTTCCTGCTCGGCCAAAGACGGACCGGAACCGCCCCCCTCGGCCACAGTCACACAGCGGCAAAGCCACAAAACAATTAAGATTCGCCTTGCCCAACCTTGGCCGTGATTCCTGCGAGACCGGTTTGTTGCCATTGCACGCTCCTTGAGTGCTGCTGTGAATGAGTCCAGCCGATTATCCAGCATAACAAGTCATTCTACAGTATCGGGCCTTGATTGTCAATGAGCCGGCATTTCGGACGCGGCCCGAAGAGTGGCATCGGTACTCTTCTGGCAAAACCATCTGCCTCCGGAAGATTCAATCTGTGGAAAAATATCGGGACAAATGCGCCCTCTGAGATTAGATTCTCCCGTATGCGTGAATTTTTGGCCAAGTACAAATGCGTTCTTATCTGCGTTTTTCTGGTTTGCGGGATTCCGGCGGTCTATTGGCAGGTGCTTCGAAGCGATTTTGTCAACATCGATGATACGGTCTATGTTACGGAAAACCCACATATCAAAACGGGATTAAGCACGGAAAACGTCAAGTGGGTCTTTAGTATCGGCAAGGTGGCTTACTGGCATCCTCTGACGTGGCTGAGCCACATGCTGGATTGCCAATTGTACGGCCTTAGGCCGGGGCTGCACCATCTGACGAGCCTGGCCCTCCATATCGCCAACAGCCTTTTGGTGTTTCTGGTCTTCAAGGGGATGACCGGCGCTGTCTGGCAGAGCGCGTTTGTCGCGGCGGTCTTCGCATTCCACCCCGTCAACGTCGATTCGGTTGCCTGGGTAGCGGAGCGAAAGAACGTCCTGAGCACGCTGTTCTGGCTCCTCACAATGTGGATATACGCCGGATACGTCACCAAAGGCGGCGCACGACTCTATTTGCTTGCACTTGGATTCTTTACGCTCGGGCTGCTGGCCAAACCGATGCTCATTACCCTGCCGTTTGCGATGCTGCTTCTGGACTATTGGCCTTTGGGGCGTTTGTCGCTCAAGCGACTCCCCGGCAGGAGTGGAAAATCGAAGATGCTCGACAGCCGAACATTGCATTTTAGTCGATTGGTTTGGGAGAAATTGCCTTTCTTTGCGTTGTCGTTTGTCTCGGTGTTCCTATCCTTCCTATCCATGAAGCGGCTTGGGATCACCACATCCACTAATTTGATACCGATGAAGCTGCGGCTGGCAAACGCGGCGGTTTCCTATGTACGCTACATTGACAAGATAATCTGCCCGCGGAAGCTGGCTGTCTTCTATCCCTATCCGATGGATGTGGCGATTTGGCGAAGCTTGGGGGCGGTGCTGCTGCTGGCGTGCGTATCTTTTGTGCTGATATGGGTGCTTAGAAGAAGGGCCTACCTCTCAGTCGGATGGTTGTGGTTTATCGGCACGTTGTTTCCGGTCATCGGCTTGGTTCAGGCCGGTCTTTGGCCAGCTATTGCCGATAGATGGGCTTATGTGCCTATGATCGGCGTGCTGATTATCGTTGCGTGGGGGGCGGGCGATCTTGCAGCCAAATGGCGGCTGCCGACATCGGTGCTCATATTAGCCGGCGGCGTGTGTCTTTCGGTCTTGACGTTTTGTGCGTATCGGCAGGCCGGCTACTGGCGCAACAGCCGGACACTCTTTGGCCACGCCCTTGATGTTACGACGGACAATTACATCGCGCATCTGAACTTCGCCAATACCTTTATGAAGGAGGGCAAGACCGCTGAGGCAATGGCGCATTACGCAAAAGCGGTTGAGATACACCCTGCTTTTGACGACGCGCACTATAATCTCGGCGTTGGATTCTCACTGCAGGAGGCTTATGAGCAGGCCATCAAGGAATACCGAATCGCCTTGAATCTGAATCCCGGCCACTTCAACGCGCGACTCCGCCTGGCCGAGGCCCTTACGCGGACCGGCAGGCTCGATGAGGCCGTGGGCCAATTCGAGAAGCTCTTGCAGAAGGAGCCGGATAACGTCGAAGCCTTGAACAATTATGCGCTTGCTTTATCGCAGATGAAGAGGACGGCCCAGGCTATAGAGCTATACAATAAGGCCCTGCGGATTGATCCCGATTCCTTCGAGGCGCTCAACAATCTCGGCACCGCGCTTGCCGAGCAGGGGCGGTTCGATGATGCGATTGCCCATCTTGAAAAGGCCCTGCGACTAAAGCCCAGCTTCACAAAAACGTACTACAATCTCGCCGACGCCGTCAGGAGAGCCGGACGCCTCGACGACGCCATCGAATATTATAAACAGGCCCTGCGAATTGATCCCGAGGATAAGGCCGGTCATTTCAATCTGGGCCGGCTCCTCACCGAGCGCAAGAAATTCAATGAAGCCGGGGAGCAGTTCGAGCTGGCGATTGAATTGGACGGCGATTTTGCCGTGGCTCGCTACAACTTAGGCCAACTCCTGGACGGTCGGGGCGAAACCGATAAGGCCATCGCCCAATTCCGCGAGGTCCTGCGGATATATCCCGATGATGCGGAGATGATCTGCAATCTGGGCACGCTCCTGGCCAAGCAGGGCCGCCTCGATGAGGCCATCGCCCAATTTCAAAAAGCGCTTCGGCTCGATCCCGGCCTTTCCAGAGCCGGCGAGCAGCTTAAGGCCGCCTTGTTGCGGAAATCGGCACCAAATGCTCCATAGCAGGCTCAGGGTAAACCACTTTCATGCGACAGGCCCTAAACTTCCGGCTGGATTGACGAATCTGTCAGGTTGGCAGGCCAATAAGGCTTCGGTTGGAGTTTTGGCAGACGCCCGCCGGTGGCGGATCGTGTTCTAATCGCTTTTACCATAAGCATTTACATCAATACGATGTTCCGACAAAGCCTTTGGCACAACATTTGCTAATATTACATTGGTTATGGTCTGGAATGAGTCACAATTCGGTTTTGGCACCGGCAACGGCCACAGCAGTGTTCGGCAGAATGGCGATTTCTCGGCGAATCCGGCTGGCGGCTCTGAGGTGAATGTTCTGGCCAGCCAGGCAAATTGGGCCTGGCCCGCGGCGGTTCGTGAGATATTCAGGCCGAGAGGCGTTAATCTCCTTGTGGCCGAGAGTGCAGGCGACTTTGTCAGTATTATCAAGAACAAACGCATCCATACGACTATCCTTGAGGTTGATTCCGGAGTATGGAGCGCCCTGACGACGATAAGGATCATTCGGATGGATTTTCCCCTGATGCCCTGCATTTTGCTGAGCAGTCCGCCGCAGACGGACGGGGAGCATGAAGCTCTGCTCGGCAATGCCTTAAAGCTCAACGTCTTCAGTGTGATCGACAAGCCGGTCGATATGGGTCTTCTGCGCGAGCAGTTGAACAGGTTGTTCATCAGAAGGTACGGCAGCCACATTTTTGCATGATACGGTGCGTGGATCCTTCCCGGCTCACGACACCGAAGGAGTAGTCGAAAACAGAAATCAACAGGAATTGTTTTTTTGAAAGGAGTAAGGACACAATGAAGATTCGACCATTGGCTGATAAGGTTTTAGTTCAGCGTCTCGAGGCCGAAACCAAAACCGCGGGCGGCATTGTCCTGCCCGACAGCGCCAAAGAGAAGCCGCAAAGGGGTAAGATTATCAGCGTCGGCGAGGGCAAGATGCTGGATGACGGCACGCTTAGAAAACTGCAGGTGAAGAAAGGCGATACGGTCCTTTTCACCAGTTACGCCGGCACAGAGGTGAAAATTGACGGCAAAGAGAACCTGATTATGAGCGAGTCGGATATTATGGCGGTAATCGAGGAGTAGTGAAGAATCGTGGTTCGTGCAAGGCCTACAGCTACGAGACTATTGAACTGAACCTGAGATAATTAGAAACAGATAACAAGGAGAAGTGAAGATATGGCAGCTAAAAAGATAGCGTTTGGTACGGATGCTCGTGCGGCTGTTCGAGCAGGCGTCAAGCAGCTTGCCAAGGCCGTGAAGATCACACTTGGGCCATGCGGCAGAAACGTCGTGCTGGAAAAATCCTTCGGCTCGCCGCTCGTCACAAAAGACGGCGTTACGGTGGCCAAGGAAATCGAGCTGGAAGACTCTTACGAGAACATGGGCGCGCAGATGGTCAAGGAGGTCGCATCAAAGACATCGACGGTCGCCGGCGACGGCACAACTACGGCGACAATCCTGGCCGAGAGCATCTTTGATGAGGGGCTCAAGAATATCACTGCGGGCGCCAATCCGATGCAGGTCAAGCGCGGCATAGAAAAGGCGGTCGATGCAATTGTCGATGAGCTGTTCAAGATGGCCACGCCAATTAAATCGACAAAGCAAATCGAGCAGGTCGCCACGTGCTCGGCCAATCAGGACGCCGAGATCGGCAAGAAGCTGGCTGAGGCTATGGATAAGGTCGGCAAAGACGGCGTTATTACGGTCGATGAGGGCCAGCAGCTCGAAACAGTGGTCGAGCTGGTCGAAGGGATGCAGTTCGACAAGGGCTATCTCAGTCCGCACTTTGTCAACAACCTCGAGAGTATGTCGGTCGTGCTGGAAAAGCCTTATATTCTCGTGCACGAGAAAAAGATCAGCACGATCAAGTCGCTTGTTCCGCTGCTTGAGAAAGTAGCCAAGCAGGGCAAGCCTCTGCTGCTTATCGCCGAGGATATCGAGGGCGAGGCGTTAGCCACGCTGGTCGTCAACAAGCTTCGCGGCGTGCTGCAGGTCGCCGCGGTAAAGGCGCCCGGCTTCGGTGACAGGCGCAAGGCGCTGCTCAGCGACATCGCAACCTTGACCGGCGCCGAGGCGATCTTCGAGGATCTGGGCCTCCAACTGGAGAATATCGAGCTGCGGCAGCTCGGCAGGGCAAAGAGGATTACCATCGACAAGGACTCCACAACTATCATTGAAGGAGGCGGCAGCACCGAGGCAATTAAGGGCAGAATCGAGCAGATTAAGAACGAGATCGAAATTTCCACCAGCGACTACGATATCGAGAAGCTGCAGGAAAGACTAGCCAAGCTCTCCGGTGGCGTGGCCCAGATTAACGTCGGGGCTGCAACCGAGGCCGAGATGAAGGAAAAGAAGGCCCGCGTGGAAGACGCGCTTCACGCCTGCCGAGCGGCTGTGGAAGAAGGCATCCTGCCCGGCGGCGGCGTGGCGATGCTCAAGGCCCTGCCGGCGCTGGACAAAGTCAAGACAACTGGGGACGAAAAGATAGGCGTTGATATCGTCCGACGCGCAGTAGTGGCTCCGATTAAGCAAATCGCAGAGAACGCAGGGCTTGACGGCTCGATCGTTGCGCAGAAAGTCATGGAGAGCAAACAGAAGAACTTCGGCTACGACGCGCTCCAGAAGGAATACGGCGATATGGTCGAATTTGGCGTGATCGTCCCGACGAAAGTCGAGAGGGTCGCTCTGCAGAACGGCGCATCGATCGCCTCGCTGCTGCTTACAACCGATGCGATTGTCAGCGAGATTCCGGAAAAGAAAGAGATGCCTCCGGCAGGACCTCCTGGCGGCGGAATGTACTAATTATTATGTGAGTGCTTGAAGTTTAGAGTGCCTAAAGTGACTAAAGTTATGGTTTATTTTTTCACTTTAGGCACTTTAGCTCACTCTAGACACTTTAGCTCACTTTAGGCACTTTACCTATGAGCTTTCGCTTCTACACAGATGCGGTCTCCCGTGCCTCCAGGGCATTTGCGGCGGGCACGTTTATCACGGGTCTGCTGCTGATGGGTTTCGGCACCATCATTCTGGCCTTGCCTGAGATGTTCGCTTTTCTGGCCGCTGCGGTGTTCTTTATCGCGGGTCTCGGTTGCACAATCACAGCCGTCAAGATCTTCCTGGCGATGAGGAAAATGAAGAATACCGATTCCGATGATTCGCAGAATTACCGGGTAAATGTGCGAATCCACACCGATGATGAATAGTGACCCTGAAGGCCGGGGCTGAATCAGCGGAGTTTCAGCGTAAGAAGGGCCAGTGCGGCGAAGGCGGCGGCCAGCAGCCAGAAGCGCACGACTACCTGCGGCTCGCTCCAGCCTATCAGATGAAAATGGTGGTGGATCGGGGCGCACCGGAACAGCCTTCGGCCTCTGGTATATTTGAAATATCCGACCTGCAGCATCACGCTGCACATCTCGATAACGAATACTCCTCCGATGATCAACAGCAGGATTTCATTTCTCGTCACCAACGCGCCGTATCCCATGGCCGCGCCGAGAGGAAGCGAGCCGACGTCTCCCATAAAGGTCTGCGCCGGGTGGCAGTTGAACCAAAGAAAGCCGAGGACCGCACCGAGTATGGCCGCGAAGAAAATGCTCAGCTCCCCCGCTTGCGGGATGTGGGGCAGCAGCAAATAGCTCGACCAGGTCACCTGCATTGTCCGCCCCATCGTTTCGGATGCTACGTAGCACAAAAGGGCCAGAACTGCGGCGACAATCGCCACGCAGCCGGCCGCGAGCCCGTCCATCCCGTCGGCGAGGTTGACCGCGTTGCTTGTGGCCGATAGATAGAAAATCGCTATCAGAATGAACACCCAGTTCGCCAAGGGCAGCCCGTGTTTGTAGAACGGCAGCC
>JAFGTU010000510.1 GCA_016933985.1 Sedimentisphaerales bacterium
CCGCCGTAACAGCCGAGATCATAGTAACCTTGATCATCTACCAGAATGAAGATCAGATTCGGTTTGCGCTCTTCGGCGGTCGGCCGAGCGACCACGTGTCGTTCATCATCTAGATGGACCCCAGCCAATAAGGGCGTAGTATACAAAGCAGCCGCGGACGCAGCGCCGGCCCGCAAGAAACGCCGTCGGGTGAGTTTCGTGTGGTCTTGTGAAAGCTGTCTCGTTAGCTTCAATTCTGATTTCCCTTTGCGGCAGTCGCTGTGATATTTGCATCAATTACGACTACCCTGAATCCAACGTTGAATACCCGCCGCCACGTTGGATAGCCCAATCGAAAACTGCTGCGGCTCCTTGCAGGCCTGTTAAAGAACGACCCGCCACGAACGACTTTACGATCATCATCGTAATCGCTCAGGGTCCACTCGGCGGCATTGCCGTGCATGTCAAAAAGCCCCCAATGATTTGGCTTGTACAAACCTGTGGGGGCTGTAACGCGCTTGCCATCGTCAAAACGGATATCTGCGAGTTTGGCGCCCTCGAGGAGAAGATGGGGCACCCCACCGGTCGCCTGGGTGACGCCGCCCTCGGGCATCATGCGGCCCGTGGCGTTCATGACGCCGGTGCTGAAGGTCCTGTCCGCCAGGTTCGCATGCGGCGCGAAATTATCATCGACAGAGCCGTAATTCAAAGCTGTCGCGCTCCCGGCCCGGCAGGCGTATTCCCACTGCTGCTCGGTCGGAAGCGCAACTGTCAATCCGGTGCGTATGGAAAGCCAGCGACAGAAATCCATCGCCTGCTCGAATGACACGCGCACTACCGGCTGATCGTCGCCGTTAAGTGAAAGCCCCTTTCCATCGGCGCGATCGCGGCGTTTCGTATAGTATCCGCTGTCGTGTGACGGATCGAATCGCCGAAACTGCGCGTTGGTTATTTCACATTCGCTCATCCAGACGGGCTTATCCATTGTGACGACTCTTGGTGGAGACTCCCCCGCCTGTCCATCTATGTCACCCATGACGAACTGACCCGCCGGCAAATGCAAGAGCGACAGCTTCACCCCTTCGGGATCGATCCGACGTCTTGCAGGCGTGAACGGACTCTGCTGCTCATATTGATTTCTCACAGCAAGCGGGCTTTCCTTTGCTTCAAGAGGCCTTGGCGGTGACATCGCAGTTGCAGGAACGGCACGCGCCTTTCCGGATGGGGGCTCCAAGACCTTCTCGTAGTCATCCATCGGCCCGCCGTAGAGTTTTCTAAGCTCCATTCGTCGCTCATGGGCATGGTCCGGAATGGGGAAGACATCGCCCCAAGTCCCATGGCAGGGACCATTGAGGTCGATCCAGGTGATCAGGCGACCGAGAGCTTCTGCATTCAGTCTGACACCGTGATGGCCCTTCTGGAGCATCTGTATCAGTTCACTGGTATCGGCGTGGTATTCGCCGGGAGTAAGAAGGCTGACATCGTCCTCGATACCCACTCGCCGAATATAGTGAATCAGCACGTCATAGGCCGGGCTGTATTTCAGTCTGCCGTCGGTGGCCTCAAGCATATCGGGATGCAGACGTGAAACATAGCCGATTGGTTTGGGCTCAGCCTTGCCGCCGTCCGCCTCGGATCGCAGATCCGCAACACCAATTCTTGAACCGTCGTGACATGATATGCAGTATTCGTCAAGCACGGGCTGAACCTCTCGCTCGAAGTCAAATCCACGGGCAGGACCATACCAGGGCGATACCGCCCGAGGCGGTCGCTTGGCGGCAAGATTCGTGGTGTTGCCCGGAACATCCATCGGGGTCTCATGGCAGCCTACGCACGATATCTCCTCGCCCGGCATAGCGGTGAACCAGCTTCGCATGAGTTGCACCGCTTTGCCCTCTCTGTCCAGCGCCTGCAACGCAACGGGCGTATTGGCGGGAACAACAAAGCTCGCCGATCCATCGTTCTCGACGGGCACGGTCCCGATAATGCGCATGACCTCCCAGGGTCCGCCGTAACCGATCTTGTCGGAGCCGGCAAGACCTCGATAACCGAAATCATAGCCGACTAGTCGCAATTGCCTGACGACGCCTCGCGGCACACCCTTTAGTCCGGGCCCGGCATAAACATCGCCGATATAGACGGTTGCATCGTCTCTGGTCAAATCGACTCGATCGGGGATCACCATAGGCTGCTTCCGAGGCAGAATGGGAGTTGGCTCCAGCAGTGCGTAGCCCGGCTCCTCATACACGAGGACGAGATTGTCGAATGTGTCCGCCAGATAAATGCCCCAAGGAGATTTGGCGTTCATTCTGCAACTCACGAGGAAGTGCGTATCACTCAGCGGATATGGATGCAGAAACATAGGCCAGTCGCCGCCCACCAGATCATCGCGAATCAACGGCTTGATCGGCTCACCGCGTCCGGTTATTCGTTGCACGATCCCAGACTCCTCATGCCAGCCCTTTCTCGGATCGATGATTACGAGTTGCCCCATTCGATGAGGTCCATGGTATCCGGAGAGGATGGCTATCAGTCGATTCGTTCCGGGAATCTGCCGGGGGAAGAACAATGAATTGGGATACCAGGAATTGCTCCCGTAGATGGCCCGCTGCTGCGTGCCGTCCGGATTCATCGTCATGAGTTGTCTAAGGTATATGTGGCTGATGCCGGTGTAGTCCCAGCGAAGGTACAGCACTTTGCCGCTATCGAGCACGACCGGATGGAAGTCGTGATCCTGGTCGAAGCAGAGCTGTCGAATGTCCGTGCCGTCGGTATCGGTCAGGTACAGGTTGCTGACGCGCTTGCGGCCGTGCCAACACGGAACCGACTGATAGGACGCCGTCGAGCCGAAAATAATCCTGCCGTCTGGCAGGTAGCAGCCGTCCATCGCGTCCACATCATCGGGCATCTGCGTCAGTTGCCGAACGTGTGATCCATCGACGTTCATTTCATACAGCTTCCAGTTGACCGCATCGGATCCTGTAAACAGAACGCGCAGCCCGTCAAAATGAAGATCAAGTTCACCGACGTATCCGCCGGCATCCGGCCGATAGACAGTCTTGAGTGCCAACTTGCCCGCATCAGGCGACAGCAGGCATATTTCGTTATCGTATCCATCTCGCTCGAGGGAAGCATTGCACTCGTGGTTGGAAGGCATGCCGATATCGCGACCTGGTCCGGCGGAATAGCCGATCCGCATGTCGATGGCGGTGAAGACGTCCTCCTTCTCGAGTTCTTTGATCTTCCGCTTAACCACCAGCAGGCCGGGCAGTTCGGTCAGCAGAGGATTTGCCAGAAGCGCCTCACTACGCAATGCCTCGAG
>JAFGTU010000511.1 GCA_016933985.1 Sedimentisphaerales bacterium
AGCTCAACTTTAATTCGCGGGTCGACTTCTTTGGCGGCGTCAAGCGCCGCCTGGACGGCGGTGGCGGTTGTCTTGCCTTTTCGCGGGCTGCAGGAGATGCCCACGATCTTAACTGATTTCTTGTCGGCCGCACTTGCGCTGGTCGATGTGAGTGTGGCGGCGGCTCCCGTTGTAATTGACGATGCAATGAATTTTCTTCGGTTCATTCTCTTGTGCCTCCAAACTTGGTTTCCATTTTGCTTTTTTTTTCAGACGATTTAACGAGCGGTTGTTGCTGTTGACTGAGGTGCAACTCTTTGATTAACTCCAGCCGGGGCTGCATCTGTCCGGTAGCCGCGTCCCCTCTGGCCTCCCCCACCGCTGATTTCGCCGACCTCCGGCTTGACTAGGGATGAAAAGGCAAGCAAGATGACCGTCAGGCAGATCAGGATAACCACGACAATCCAGCGAAACACCCGGCTGGGTATCAGGCCGCGGTAGATCGCTACGATCATTCCCCAGTGCAGCACGATATGAAGGATGAGCAAGGCGATCAGAACCAACCCGATAGCAAGATGAACCGTGCCCCACTGGTGGCGGTCGAGACCCCGGAAGTACAGCTCGACGTTGCGCCCGTAGATAGCCCAACGCGCTTGTCCGGGGATGAGCACGTATTTGATCAGCAGGCCGATGCCAGCCATGGCGGCCATGCACAAGAGCATCAGGGCGTCAATTATCAGATTGAGTTTTGACTTTGTCATATCCACACCCCTTTGAAGAACGCAAATTGAATCAGCCTGCTACGACAGAGCGGGCCGCCATTATGGCGCTACGTAGATAAGGTAAATTCCTCCAATCAGAACCAGAACGCCGCAGACCCTTTTTAGGATGACCGCTCCTTTTGATTTTTCATTCCAGTTCATGTATCGCTGGACAAGTTCCGTGCAGGTGCCGGCAAAGATAATCACGGAGCAATGGCCTATTCCATAAGCCAGCAGCAGCGCAATTCCATAAACCAAAGCCGTTGATGCGACTTTGAACGTTACAGCCAGCATTGGGGCCATATAGGCGAATGTGCAGGGTCCCAGGGCAATCCCAAAAACAAGGCCGAGGATCAATGCAGCCAAGAGGCCCTTGCGTTTCATTCCCACCTGGGCCGGCCCGGAAAAGGGCAGAGGAATCACGTCCAAGAGGTGCAGGCCAACGACGAAAAAGATTGCGGCAACGAAGTAGTTTCCCCAGCGCCCCACGTCGCCGGTCATTCTACCTGCGGCGGCTGTGATTGCACCTATTGCACCGATCGTGATTAGAATCCCAACAGCGAACAGTGTGGAGATGAAGAATGCCCTTTTTGTTGACATTCGACCCTGCTTGTCGATAAAGCCGACAATCAGGGGAATGCTCGCAAGGTGACACGGGCTTAGCAAGATACTCAGGATGCCCCACACGAAGGCCGCTATGACTGCGATAGCCGGCGCGCCTTCAACGGCATGTGTCAAGGTCGTGAACAGCTTCTCCATCGGCTATTTGACCCCCATTTCCGTCAGTTTCTTCTCGATTTCCTCCTGCGGCCAAAAGCCGACGTGACGAAAGACCTCCTTGCCGGTCTTGTCGAAGAATATCTGGACGGGAATAGTCTCTACGCCGTATCTGGCGGCCAGTATTTGCTTTTCACGAACGTGGACAAGGAGGACGTGGAGCTTGTCTTTATACTTGGCCTCCAAATCCTTGAAGATCGGGGCCAGCATATCGCAGGGAACGCATCCGGTGGCTCCGAAATCCGCCAGCGATGGTTTGCCGCTGTTGCGGGCCTTGTCAACGGGATTGTCCAATGTCAAAGCCGCCTGTTTCTTGAGCCACGAGGCCGACACCCTGATTTCGATTTTCTTGGCGATTGTGCGGATATAATCAGCAGCCGCCTTTTGTTTCTTCTGACCCAGCAGGTAAGGCTTAATCTGCTCGCGCACCTGCGCCAGCGCAGCCCCGCCAAACATGTTCTTGTTCTGACGGTAGAACTCCTCTGCCTCGGCGTCTGTGACCTCAATGTTGCCGAAAACTTGATTCTGGAAGTAGTCCTGAATAATCTGCTGGTCGGGTTCGGGGCCTGCTTCTCCGGCGGCTTGGGTTGTCCTTTTCCGGGCAAGGTTCAGCAGCAGGCGGGACGTCGCCAGATGTTCGAGCACAAACAGGGCGTTCTTGTTCAGCTCACCCTGCAGTTCCGGAGGCTGCTCCTGGATGAACCGGCTGATGTCGTCCGTTGAGATTGTAATGTCGCCGGCTTGCAGAACGATGCCCTTAGACAGCTCGGCGGCTTTTGCAAAGGTCAAGACACCTGATGTCACCGTCAGATACAAAGCAGCTACGGTGTTTGGCTCTTCGTTCTCTTGTTGCTGTGCGAAGCCGGCAGCAGCAAATAACTGAAGGCTTGTGCAAATCGCCGTAATAATGCAGTTCTTGTTCATATTCTTTCCCTTGGAAAATGTCTGCAATTACCTTTGCCGAGATTCAAACCTCACGACCTATTTAGGAGCGCACTGGCCAATCTTACACGCCTTCTTAATCTGCTCGGCAGAGAGCTTCATCTTGTTGTCCAGCGCCTGGCTAATGCTTATCAGCCTGCCTGTCTCATAAGGATTCTGCTCGACCCATTTCTTGAGATTCTCGGCATTGACAAAGAATCCCTGATGGAAACACCCCGCCGAAGCCCACGTGCCGTCCGGTTTCTTTCGCTGGCCAAACCACGCAACGGCGGTCGCCGGCTCCAGCGAGGCAACGCTCCCGTTCAGCGTCTTGACGACGATTTCCTCGGCGGTCAGTCGGTCGTGTTCATGGACCTCGATATCAAGGCCGGTCCTTGCCGCCACGCCCAAAGCGCAGTGCGAGCAGCAGCCCCAGGTATATACGCCTGCGGCGCGCACGCCTGCGGCGTCTTCCGGATACACAGTCCTGTCGCAGAATCCGCAGCGTGTGGCCAGCTCTTTTTCTTGAAGCATTGTCCAGTCGATGATGTTGCCGCCGGACGTCTCTTGCTCGGACTTGGCCTTCTCCGCCTCGCCGAAGGCTTTAACAGTCGGTCGCCCGGTCCGGCCGTCTAAGGCATAAAGGTAGATTGCCGAAGCAGCAGGTATCAGCTTGTCCGCTGCCCAATCCGTTACCGAGACCTTCTTCTCAAATCCGGCCTTATCCTCAGTCAGGCACGAATACATAATGAAATAGCAGTGCGGGCTGCAGAGCCGTACCGGCCCCTTATCTGTTTGAACGGTTACTAATGTTCTTGGATTGATGTCCCCGTCGCACATATAGCAAATGCCGTCCTTGGGACGGCCGTCGGCTTTGGCCGGAGCGAGACGCTCGAAGACCGGCAATTGCGGAGCAGAGAGACCTACGCCGAGTTCCTTCCATTTTGACAGAATATCTTCCTTCGAGAAGAAACCCTCATGGCGGAATAGCTCTTTGCCGGAGGCGTCATAGAACACCTGTGTCGGCATGATACTGATTCGATATACGTCGGCCAGCGCGGGATATTCGCTCATGTCGAGGAATTGAACCACAAGCCTGCCTTCCATTTCTTTTTTGAGATCTTCGAGAATTGGGGCCATCAGCTTACAGGGGATGCACGTGCCGGCACCAAGATCAATCAGGGCGGGCAGCCCCTTTCCGGTGAGCTGGTCCGGCATATACTGTGCGGGTATCCCCTGACCGCCGCCGGGCGTTGCTGTGCCCGGGCCGGACTTGTTGGTTTTAACAGCGATGACAACGACCACCGCGGCGATTAGAACGACGACAATTCCTATCTTCCCAACCTTGTTCATAAGCGAAGCCCCTTCCTTACACAAGCATCTTCTTAATCTCATCCGGCGAGATAACCTTACCCACGCTTCTGACCTGGCCGTCAACAGCCAGCGCAGGCGTCAGCATTACGCCGAAACTCATAATCTCGTTTATGTTCGTGACCTTTTCCAATTGGTATTCTATGCCCAGCTCCTTCGCGGCGGCCTCGGCATTTTCCGCGAGCTTTTTGCACTTTGGGCATCCGGAGCCGAGTATTTGTATCTTTTTCATATTTGATCCTTCTGCGAGCTATTCATCTGCAATTCTCTTGCCTGTCTATCCCCAGAAGGCGCCGAAGGTCATTCCGGATATTGTCGCCATCACGATCACGAGGCAGACGAAGACTATGGTCTTGCGAGTTCCGATTACCGAACGGATCACGAGCATACTGGGTAGCGACAGCGCAGGCCCGGCCAGCAACAGCGCCAATGCCGGCCCCTTGCCCATCCCTGCGCCCATCAAGCCCTGAAGGATTGGGATTTCGGTAAGGGTTGCGAAGTACATAAAAGCCCCTGCCACAGATGCGAACAGGTTGGCCCAGATCGAGTTTCCGCCAACGGCTGCGTTAATCCATTTGGAGGGAATGATTCCATCGTTGCCCGGCCCGGGCCTGCCTAAGAGAAAACCGGCTACGAGGACGCCCGCCAGGAGCAAAGGCAGTATTTGCTTGGCGAAACCCCAGGTCGCGGCAAGCCATTCGGCTATTTCGCCTTTGGTGAACCAGCCGACGACCATAAGAGAAAAGGCGCCGAGAAAGAGAACGACCAAGAGCCAGCGGACTCTGTAAATGACTTCGTAAATACTGTTCTTCCCGACGTCCTGCACCTGCTGAACAAGGTCGGCGGGAACTTCATGGGTTTGGCCTGAAGTATCGAGAATCTTGAGACTGTCCTCCGTTTGGCTGAGGAGAGTCCCTTCGACCTGATAAGCCGTCAATCCGCCTGGGCAGCAAAGGAATACCGCGCGGACGTCGCCGCTGCGGGCCCAGTTGGCGAAGACAAGGATGCCGACCATTGATGCGAAGTACAGAGCGTTCTTCCAGAGCGGCCTGGCAACTTGGGATTCGGGCACGGCCATTTGTGACGTGGTTTTTTGCTTTTCTTCTTTGCGGTAAATGATGTGCATCGCAAGGCCGATTACGACGCTAAAGACAATAGCCCCTGCCGCTCTTGCGATGCCCAGCTCCAGGCCGAGCACGCGGGCCGTCAGAATGATGGCCAGCACATTTATTGCGGGGCCGGAATACAGAAAGGCCGTCGCCGGGCCCAGGCCGGCCCCCATCTTGTATATGCCCGCAAAGAGCGGCAGGACCGTGCACGAGCAGAC
>JAFGTU010000512.1 GCA_016933985.1 Sedimentisphaerales bacterium
AGGATATGCGAGAAGTGCAAGACGGCGTTTGAGCCGACAGAGGCGCAGTTGATGGAGCTGATGCTTACGCCGGAAGATGTGAAGGGCAAGAGTTTTTTCTATGGCCGAGGTTGTGACGCGTGCAACGGGACAGGCTACAGAGGGCGAATTGGCATTTTTGAGATTATGGTGTTCACTGATGAGATACGTGATCTGATCATGAACCAGGCGTCAACGGGGCTATTACGAGCGGCGGGGCAGAAGGCTGGGATGAAACTGCTTCGTGATAACGGTTTGGCGGCAATCTATGACGGGATTACTACGGTAGACGAGATTGTCAAGGAGACAATGATGGAGGAGGCATAGTATCCGGAAGGCTTTATTCGAAGCGGGTCCAGAATAGTGCATATGGTCCCCAAGGAGGTTAGTTATGCCTACGTTTCAGTATTCAGCGCTTGACTCTCAGGGCGTAGAGATAAAGGATGAGATTGATGCTCTGAGCGAGAAGGAAGCGATAAGCAAGATACGGAATTTGGGATATTTTCCGACGAAGGTTCGCGCTCGCGGGGCGGCGAAGAAGGCAGGTGGTGCGGCTGGTGTTCCGAAGAAGCGTCGTGGCGCCGGAGGCAAGGTTAGGGTAAAGGCGATAACGCAGTTCGCTCGACAGCTTTCGACGCTTCAGGATGCGGGTTTGCCGATTTTGCGGTCTCTAAGGATTCTTGAGGAGCAGCAGAAGGCGGGGACGTTCAAGAGGATTATCGGTTATATTGGGGACGACATCGAGGGAGGCTCGACACTATCGGAAGCGATGGGGCACTTTCCGCGTGCTTTTGATCGTTTGTTTGTGAGCATGGTTGCAGCAGGGGAGGCCGGGGGCGTGCTGGATTTGATACTGTCACGTGTGGCCGATTTTATGGAGAAGGCGGCGAAGCTGAAATCAAGAGTTATAGGCGCGATGATTTATCCGAGCGTTGTGATAACTTTTGCGTTCACCATCATTATACTGTTAATGACGTTTGTGATACCGAATTTCACGAGCGTACTAACGGAGATGACCGGCGACGATGAGCTGCCGATGCTGACACAATACGTGCTTGCGGTAAGCGACTGGATTGCGTATAGGTACGGGTGGGCAGTTATGTTAGGCGTTCCTTTCGGCATAGTCTTCATGCTGCGTTTTGTGCGGAGATTCCGTACGGGGCGGTTCGTTCTGGACAGCATCAAGCTGAAGCTGCCGGTAGTGGGTCAGCTTAGCGGCAAGATATCGGTGACCCGGTGGACGAGGACGCTGGGGACTTTGATCAGCGCGGGCGTGCCTATCCTGGATGCAATTACCGTCACAGCGGAGACGGCGGGCAACGAGGTGTATTCCAGGACGCTGGCAAACGTCCACGATTCGATCAGACAGGGGGACACGTTTGCCGGGCCGTTGAAGCAGTCCAAAACGGTGGACCTGATCGTAAGCAATATGGTTGCGGTGGGGGAGGAGACGGGCGATTTGGACAAGATGCTTCTGAAGGTGGCGGACAATTACGACGAGCAGGTTGATGTGCTGGTGGCGGGATTGATGTCGATGCTTGAGCCTGTGATGGTTGTTGTGCTCGGTTTAATCGTTATGACCATCGTGCTGTCGGTCTTCCTGCCGATGATTAAGATTATTACGACGATGACAGTTTAGTAAATAAAGAAACCGATATGTCACAAACATTTAAGGAGAAAAGAAATGAAAACGATCGTCAGACAATGCAAGAGAAGAGCGGCATTCACCATTGTGGAATTGCTGACCGTTATGAGCATTATCGTAATTCTCATCGGTCTTCTGGTGCCCGCGCTGAACCGGGTAAGGATATACGCCAAGACTGTTACGCAGAACGCGCAATTCCACAGCATAGAGGCGGCAATCGAGCTTTTCAATAACGAGTTCGAGGGGTACCCTGATTCCGGGCCTCTTGATTCGACAGGTGTTGCCTACTGCGGTGCGATGAAGCTTTGCGAGGCGATGATGGGCCAAGATACGCTCGGGTTTCATTCAAGGTCCTTATTCAAGGCTGATGGGTATGACAACGGAGACCCCAGCGCAGTTCCTCCAATTCCGCCCAGACAGTTGTACTTCAACCCAGGTACGGACCTGACGGCGAGAAAGGGCCCTTATTTGCCGCCTGAGAGCGCCGATGCCGTTGAGGTAGGGGATATATGGACCACGGGTGTTAGTACCAGCCTAAGTGCAACCGCTTTGATGGCGACAAATCGCGTTCTGTGCGATGTCTATACGCAGCGGCTGCAATCCGGAAAAAAGGTTGGGATGCCAATATTATACTTCAAGGCGAACACAAGGGGCTATTACCACGACCCGAGCCGGCTCCCAGGACGACCTCAGGATCCTACCGAGAATATTTACAACTACTGGGATAATCGTTTCCTTGTCAGACTTGGCAGACCCGGGATTGCCCCACCAGCTGACGTCCACGCGTTTGAGGATCCGTTAGAGAATCCACCAGATAGGTTCTACAAGAACACGGAGAACCCGGAAATCTCGATCGCCACAGGAATAGGCAGACCTTTTCGCGCTGATACATACATTCTGATTTCTGCCGGGTATGACGGCGATTACGGAACGGCTGATGACATAATGAATTTCAAGTGGGATTACAGGCCATAGTGTTTATGTTGTCATCATTGTTGCGTTGCATGGTGCGCTGAATTTGTGTGTGCCAGGAGCATTGTGATGATAAGTGTGCAATGCAGGAAAAGCATTTTTGATGAGATTAAGAATACACGATTGAAGGATGGGGAAGTGATGATGAAACGCATAACGGCGATTGGAGTGATAATGGTTGTCTTATCAACCGGGAACATGGCTCGATCCGAAGATTGCGGGATCGTCAATCCGAGCTTTGAGGCTAATGGGTGGATACCCGATATCAGATCGAACGCCCCGGATGGGTGGACAGTCGATATGCCCTCGGGCAAGTTCAGGGGATATGCCTATACGAATTGGGCCAGCAGTGGCAGGTACAGCCTCACTCTTTATACGGACTGGGCGTCTTTTTCTGCTGGGGATATGGCAACGGTGTCGCAAGATGTTAATCTAGTGGACGTTCCCGGAATTGCATTCGACATAAAACTCGATACGGACATGCCTGAGTGGGATCCAAATATATGCGCGGCTGTTTTGCTAATCGACGGAGATGTCGTTTGGGATTCGACCAGTGCGGGATTCTTCGCAAAGGGCGAATATGCGCCGGAGGTTTGTGTTGACAAGAAGTATAGAACTGAAGGTCTCCATAGCTTGTCGCTGGGGATAAGAATAAACGTCAACGACAGTCTGTACGAGACTTACTCCACATCTTGGGATATGGTTGACTGTAATGTCTGCCCGGGTCCCGGATTTATTGAGGGCGATATCAGCGGGGATTGCTACGTTGATTATGCCGACGTGGACCTTTTGGCCCAATTGTGGCTTGCCGATGGGGTTGATCCGAACGACGCGGCGAATCTATCTCATGTTGGCGACGACCCGAACAGCTACGCGATTATCGATTTTCACGACTTTGCAATGTACGCGCTCATCTGGGAAGGGGATATGACAGCTCTGAAAGATGAGATTGCATTCAATTGGCTGAATGACGGTATTGACCCGGATTACGAGTACAATCTATACGGCGAGGGAGATATACGAGCGCGCGGGGAGATCAATTTCTTCGATCTGGCGGTGCTGGGGAGGAACTGGCTGCAATGCAGCAGCAGCGGGGAGGAGTGACTGGGCACAAGAAACTATAACGAGAATTAAAGGGATTGAACTGTGAATCGCAGGCGTGAACAACCCGGTCTAACACTTATTGAGATATTGACGGTAATAGCGATAATAGCGCTTCTTATCGGGATACTAATTCCGGCGGTAACGGCGGTGAAGGACGCGGCCAAAGAAGTTAAGCAGCGGGGCCAGTTCATGACTATCGAGCTGGGCCTGACGGCGTTCAAGAACGATTACGGCGAGTACCCGCCGTCCACCTACCTCGCCCCGCCTGTCCCTCCATATCCACCGAGACCTACGGTAGGCGGAATATACTTGGGTGCCCAAAGACTGTGTGAGGCTCTTTTGGGGTGGGACCTGTTAGGGTTTCATCCGGATTCGGCTTGGTGGTGGGATGGGCTTGATATTAACGGGGGGCCCTTGTCCTACGATCCCAGAAGAGTTCGCGGCACCGCCACTTTTGATGAGAGAAAGAAACCTTATCTTGAGTCCGGAACGCAAAATGCCTTCAAACTAAGTGCCCTTCTCGGGGGCTATTTTCCTACAACCCTTGGAACAGATACCTATGTACTCTGTGATGTATTCGGGGCTACTAAGATCACGCTGCCTGACGGGTCATCGGTAAATGCCGGGGCGCCTATTCTCTACTACAAAGCGAATACTTCGGGAAAAACCATTTCTGATGTTTACAAGGTCGCCGATAACCAAACCCTTGTTTACGCGAAACAGATGAAGGATGGGACGCGTCATCCGCTAGCCGATCCTAATCCTGGCCTGAGCTATGAGTTCTTCTACGGAAATGCACTCCCCGCCGATGCAAAGATAGGTTATATAGAAGACTCCAAGATTACAACGAGAGTCTGGCCGTATAACCCGTCATCATACATATTAATATCGGCGGGTGCGGACGGCATATATGGAACATCGGACGACATCCGCAATTTCGGCGATTAGGCCCATAAAGTGCTGTTTGTAGGGAGTTGATGCAATGGAAAGCGGCAGATACAAAGACGGCACGACGCTCATTGAGATACTTGTAGTTGTTGCCGTTATTATGATCCTGGCCGGCCTGGTTACAGGAATCGCCACGAGCATCGACAGCTATTCGAAGGAAAGGGCCGTGAAGGCCACTTTCTCGGTGCTCGATGCGGCGCTGCAGGAGTATTACGACTTTGGAGGCAGTTTTCCACTGGCAGTCAACGCCGACCCGAACGTCAACTGCGAAACGCTCTACTATGAGCTCAGTTCGCTGCCGGTCTCGCGGGCGGTGCTGGAGAAGATCAGTGGGAAGGTGATAAAGGACGATTTCAAGCCACCTAAACTTGGCGCTCGGGCGGACTTTTACGAGATATACGATCCGTGGGGCATGGTGCTGAACTACCGCTATAATCCGGGTGACAGCTTTCCGTTGTTGACGTCGGCCGGGCCGGACAGGAACCACACTACCGTCGGTGACAACATAACGAATAGATAAGAGAGGTATTAGAGATTTCGATGGTTGCACGAGGCAGACAATCCGGGCTTTCGCTGACCGAGATGGCGGTTGTCGTTGCGGTGATGGCGCTGCTTGCGGGTCTTGCGCTGCCGGCTGTGCGGATGATTATGGAGTCGTTTGAGTCGGGCGACAGCGCTGCGAGTATGATAAGCTCCGCTCTTGCGTCGGCGCGTGCCCTGGCTGCGAAGGAAGGGAATTACGTCGGGGTTCGGTTTCAGATGGCGTATAATTACGGCTCTTCAGATCCCCTCAATCCGCTGAAGGCCTCGCAGTATATGATACTGATCGAGCATGATGCGGATGCCGCACCGGTCGGCACGGGCCTGGCAAATGGTTTCCGGGCGGTTGAAGGGCATAAGCCGGTCAAGCTGCCTGATTCCATCGGTGTAATGGATTTGACGCTGGTTTCCAGGTCTCTTGCCGGGAGCATCATAACATTTACGGAAGACGTCATTGATACGGATGCGGAAATCAGCAGCCAGGAGCAGTTGAGAGATACGACGACTTTCTCAATCATATTCTCGCCGTCGGGCAAGCTGGTTACGCATGAGGTGCGCGTTAGAAACAGAAACGGCAGGAGGAACACCGAAGCGACACAGAGTGCTGATGATGTGTTCAATACCGATGTGCAGGTCACCAATCCGACTGCCCCTTTCGGGATGTTCCATCAGGACGATTATCCAAAGGACGGTCCGGCGGGTATAGGGCCTGAATTGAGCCGGAACAGGTTTCTCATCTATAACAAGGCGGAGCTGAAGAGCACGTTCGAGGCGGGTGCGGCGTGGTCGAGTTACCTGGCTCGCCTGGCCCTGGCCGGTGAGACGAGCTATATTAACCCCAATACCGGGACGATAATCACGAAGGATTAGCCAGCTATGAGTAATAGGCGGCGATATTTGGGTTTTTCTCTTATCGAGGTGCTGCTGGCGGTGGGGACGCTTGCTATTGGGATGATATTCGTGGGCGGGACGTTCCTTGTCGGGCTGTACCTCTCCGGAGTCTCAGCCGAGCAGACTACGGCGGCAATCGTTGCGAACGAGGCCTTTTCCAAGATTCGAATCTTTGGGGTGAACCTGGCAATGTGTGCGGTCGATAGACAAGAGCCGTTTGAAACGGTCAGCGGTTCCGTCGATCCGAACGAATTTGCGTATCCTTCGACGCGGACTCTGGGTCAGAAGCAGTATTTCTGGTCGGCCCTGTGCCGGTTAGACCCCAACGATCCGGGCAGCGGTGTACTGGTGAAGGTTTTTGTCAGCAGGAAGGTCGGTTCGGGGACAAGGTACAGAGGCCGAGATCTAGCTTCCTTGCCCGAGCTTATAGAAGTCCCCTATCCGAGGCCCGTTGTTGTTCAGATCGAGCACGACCCATCGGGACTGGGTCATGGTCCCTATGAGGTTTCGATAATTGATCTTGACACCGATTCTGATGCTTCCGGTCTCGTTGACGAGGAGACTTTTATCAATGATGGTTATACGATAGTGGAAAATACAACGGGGCAGATATATCGGATGGTCAACCGTGTCGTACAACCTGATCCTCTTATACCTGATACGATTATTCTTGACAGGCCCTGGAACCCGGACGGCAGGTACCCTAATCCCGATTTTGTTTGGGTGGTTCCTCCGGCGATAGGGCACGGCAAAGGGCCGTGCATCGAGGTCTATCAGGGCGAAGTTTGGTTTTAGTCGCTGATTGCGCAGTTTGATTTTAGCCACGAAGGCACAAAGGCACAAAGTAACATGAAAAAGGCTTTTACGCTAATTGAGCTTATGGTGGCGGTTGGGATACTAGGTATTGTGCTGTCCTTTGCGGGTGTTGTTTTCAACGCCGGGATCGATACCTACCGGACGGCTGAGGCCAATGCCGAGATTATGCGTAATTTCCGCGCAATCACGGACCGGCTCGACGCCGATTTTGAAGGGCTTCGCAAAGACGGCGAGATATTCGTGGTATGGGTGGCAAAGCCGACCGCGGTCTCCGGCGATTGCGACCTGGACGGGTTCGAGCGGTTTGATAGGATAATGTTCTTCGCGGACGGGGATTTTCAGTCATATGGGACAACGCCCATGATCCACGGCAATACGGCAAGGATTTCTTATATGCTTGCGATCAGAGGCGGAATGAAGGCCGACGCGCAGGCCAGGCCGCAGCGGATTCTTGCAAGGACGCAGCACATCCTCACCTCCGATCCGGGCGTCCCGTGGTCTTTAGATCCCAACACTTTCACCGATACTGATTCACGTTGGCTCGATTGGCACAACCGATATGAATACGACAAGACGCCGCCGTTGGGTGCATCGTTGGAGCAGTGGAAACACATTTCGTGGGACCAGAAAGCGGATATGCTGTCTGTGATAACGGATGTGGATATTACGCCTTCAAGCGTCGCATCGAATCTTAGAGGGGCGCATGTTGATCCTGCGGACCCCACTACGATTCATAAACTTCTGTGCGAAGGTGTCGGGGAGTTTAAGGTTCAGGGGTGGTATGACGCGGAAAGCCGCTGGGTCCCGGAGATAGATGTGGACGGCGACGGCGACCTGACGGATCGCACTGATTTCTATTGGAGCAGTCCGGGCGTTCTCGATCCTCTGTGTCCGGGCATGCTTTATCCCGGGATTCCGTACGGGGGCATAGGTATCAACGGGATTAGCTACACAGGCCCGCTGGACGAAACGAATTTCAACAGTATTCCCGGTCTTGGACGGGCGCTTAAGTTCACTTTCACCTTGTTCGACTCGAAGGGGATCATAGAGCAGGGGCGGACTTTTACGCATATTGTTTATTTGGATAAGTAGTGTTAGCCACGAAGGCACGAAGGCGCAAAGAGAATGAAGGCAATAATGTCGGCAAAGAATGGAGTGCGGGAAAAGGGGATTGAGGGGGGGTCTGCGCTTATTCTGGTGGTTGTTCTGACGAGCCTGCTGGCGATTGTGGGCGTGATGTTCGTTATGGTCAGCCGGATGGATAGAATGGCGACTTCAGGCATTTCCGAGGATAAGCAGTTCGATCTGGCGGTCGATACTGTTGTCGGGAAGATCTGCGGGCAGTTGGCCTGGGATGTGCCCGGGACGGTGATCCCCGATAGTATGATATTCCCCGTGGGGATGATATTCCCGGAAGACGTTGAAGTATTTCCGGATGGTTTGAAGCATCCTGAATACCACGATTATCCGGGGCCGGAGGACCGTTGGCTGGCGGCATCGGAGCCAAACAACGTAAGAACGTGGGCTCAGATAAGCGATGTAACGGGATACATAGCGCGAATGGGCTGGTCCGCGCGGAACATACCGATAGCGGTGATTCCGGACGATAGGGCGATAGTCTTTGACCCTGTCAGCGGCAGGTTGCTCGACCAGCCCGCCGATGCGGATGGCGACGGGATAGCGGATTCCAAGTGGATTATGCTTGAGGGCGTAACTTCGAGCAGGGGCGAGCCTATTTATGTAGCGGCGAGAGTAACGGATAACGGCGGGAAGATGAACGTCAATGACGGCTTCCAGTTTAATCCATTTGGCACAGACGTCAACTCGATTGACGGGACAAGCCCGCTGCAGATAAACCTTCTTGCCTTAGCCAATCGCCCGGGCGTTCTGCCTACCCCCGCTGATGTGGACGCCTTGCTGCTGGCAAGGGCCAACTACGGTGTCAACCTCTATCCGTACAGACTGGATTTATACGAGGATAACGTTATCTGGCGGTACGGCGAGCTGACGATGCCTTATACCCCGTTCGATATCTCAGATGAATTGGAGCTGAGAAACCGGTTCCTTTTGAACCAGAGAGACATAGATGCTCGGATCGAGCGATTAGGCTGGACACGCTCATTTATCAATGGCGTCTGGCAGCTCGATGTACCGATAGGGCAGGGCGGGTCGAATTCGACGGCTGACGATTGGTTTGCGCGGGCGAATGAATCGGTGGACCGGCTTGTTCCGGACCCGGATGACAATCGCTACGATTATCGCCACCTTGCGACTACGTACAGCATGGACCGGATCATCAATCCCCTCGGCTCGCCGTTTTACAACGGCAAAATGGCAAATATCAATACCTTGAATGCGTTCGACCTGATGCGAGTGATAAAGAGCGCCATCTACAATGCTAATGCTACTATGGTGCCTTTCGATGCAGAGAGAACAGCCGGTCAGGTTGCCGCCAATATTGTGGATTTTAGAGATGAGGATTCCGAAGTTACGGTCGTTTGGGAAAATCCCCCCGCCGGTAGCGGCACCCGATACTACGGATACGAGCGTCCCTGCATCTACATATCACAGGTTACGGGAGTATGCACACCGGCTGGAAGGCCGCCTTACCCCTTGTCATACGCGGTAGAACTTTATAAGCCGTATTTGGAAGACAATACGGTGATTGATTGGCGCCTAATGATTGACGCCAACGGTGTTGCTGTTCCCATTACTTGGCCGTCGTCCAGACAATTGCACGTTGTACTTTTCGATGGAGGGAGGAACGACCTTGCCGGCTCTATCGACCCGAACGCCGCTCCGCAGAGAGCAGCGACCTACGTTTCATTGGCAGGAAAGACGGTATATTTGCAGCGTTCCCCCAGGCTTGTAGTACCCAAGGCCTATATCACGGTTGATTCGTTTACTCTCCCGACATCGGGGGCAGCCGGCGGATGGCTTGCTGCGGACGGGGCGTCTCGCAGTTATAGACGTGATATAAGCCGCCACAAATGCATCCGCAGGTTGTGGGACATGACCTGCCGCACATATTCCGGGGCAACACTCGGCAACAATGCCAATGCGTACGTGGATGCCGATTCACGCATCGTCCAGGCTCATCCATACTTGGACCCGAATGTCTATACTAGTAGGTACGCGGGCACAACTGCCTTCAAGAATGTCGGCGAGATAGGTATGGTCTTCGACGCCAATGGCTATGATGCGCCTTCCAGGAGCACCGAGGCCGATTTGCGGCTTGACCTACGAAAGAGCCAGTACGCCCGGCTCTTCAACTACCTGACGGTCGTCGATCCGACAACCGATGGGCGCGATAGCAACGGCGACGGGCGGCCGGAGAGTCCTGCGAGCCCGGATACCGCTGAACTGAAGGTGCCGGGCCGCATAAATATCAATACCGCTCCTGCGTTTGTCTTGGAGCAGTTGCCGTGGATAGCGCCTGCGGCAGTCGGGCCGAAGATTGTCGATATGGTGGTTGCATGTCGGGACAAGCTGCAAATGTCCGGCGCCGGTGCGCCTGA
>JAFGTU010000065.1 GCA_016933985.1 Sedimentisphaerales bacterium
CGCCGTTCAGACTGCGGATGAACAGGGCCTCTTTTGCGGACTTGGCCAGGGACTCCTCGACCGACCGGACGAATTCGGATGTCCCGGCGAAGGCTACTCCATACTCCATCGGCTTACGCAGTCTGGCGAGCGCTTCTTCGACGGATGCTCGCGTGCCCGGCGCGCCGTCAATCGCGTACGTCTTTGTGTAGAGAAACGCCTGCGTAATATCTTTCCAGAATTGGCCGGCCGACCGCAAATTGAGCATCGAATCAAACAGCTCGCGAGTCTGCGGCGTCGGATTGGTCTTGAGGGCCTGATTAGCGTCTGAGATAGACTGGGCCAAGAGCCAGAATGCCGTGTCCTTCTCCTGCATGGCCAGTTCGACCGTCTTCTTGTCGGGGGCATACCATGGGAACTCTGTCGTCACTTCGGGGTGCCGTAGCTTGGCGTAGTGCCTTAGGTGGTCGCTGGGATCGATGGTTAGGACTTTAGGTGAGAGCCAGAGGCCGTCCAGCCCGAGTATTCCAAAGATCAGGTCGTTGATTGCGGGCGTGCGTTTCAGGGCTGAGATCGCGTCCTCGGCGGCCGCGCCATAGCGGGCCGTGCAGAGGTCCTTCCAGATTGCGTCAACGGATTGAAGCGGGTCCTCGGCGAGTCTGTAAAATGCTTCGAGATAGAGGGCGTTTATTGTCTCGGGCAGATAGACCCCGTCAGGACAGACCGGGACGATAACTCCGGATGCGCCGACCATGCTCGTCTCAAGCAAATATCCCGGCAGTTGGTCTATCCGCACATCCGGCAGGGGTGCTGCCCGTGTCGAGTGCGGGGTCAGGTCCGCTTCGACGATGATTTCGCGAGCATCGAACTGCGGCATTCGGCCCAGCTTGATTCGGCAAAGACGTATGAAGTCAATAGGTATGATGATGCCGACTTCTTTGGGCATTGATGCCGCGAAGCTCGGCGTCAGCGAGTCGGCCGCGCCGCGTCCCAAGAGTCGGAAATGCATATTGAGCCTCTTACTCGCCTGGCTGCAGGCACGCTGCCTATTCTGTATCCTATCGCCCCAATCCAACTCCTCGATACTGTCCGTGGGCCCGGAGTAGAAGGAGACTACATCGATGACAATCCCTGTGACGGCATGTGTGTCTTTGATCTCAGACAGAACCTCCGCATGCCCCGAATCATCTATAGTGAGGTAGATCTGCAGTTGCGGGACGTCAGCGCAGAGCTTCTCGAACGTGGCGAGATATTCCTGCAGGGGTCTGCTCGGACTCAGGAAGAAATCCACGTCGAGCCGATTGATGCCGTATTTCTTTATATCTCGCGCCAGGCGGTCTGCGTCCTCAAGTGCTGCTGGAGCGATTGCCCAGGCACGGGTGGCGATGTTCCCGAGTTTTTTTCGGTCTTCGTCGGTCAGGTTAAGGATGCGTTTCGAGCGGGCGTAGATACCCCCTATGTCGTTGGATGCAAACCGCAGGCCTGCGCCGGTCAGGACTCGGTCCGCTCCGCCAAGGACAACTTGTCGTTCAGGCTCGCGGTCGGGCTTGAAGCCGTCGCTGAAGGTCTTGGCCTCGCTCAAAGTCCCGTCAGGCTGCAATTGCCTTGCCCAGATACGCAGCAGGGTCACATCCCATTCCGGCTCACCGGCTGCGCCATAACCCATTGCTATCCAGCCCTCGGGCAGATCGACCCTGGCCTCGCAGGCGTGAGTCGGCTCGGAGCCGAGAAGCACCTCGGCGGCGTCGGTCAGCTTGCCTTCGGCGGTCAGGCGGTGGTGCCGGACGTACATCGTGGTGATATTGTCGTAGTTCGCGCGGAAACCCAGGCCGGTTATCACACAGCCGTCAGGCACATCATATCGAATCTCCGTCTTCTGCTGCGAATCGATGCGCTCGTCAAAAAGCACCGTATCCGCGCGTAAACAGCTAAAAGTGAATCCAACAAGCAGAAATGCAAAGACTATTCGAGCCGGTGATCTCATGTTAAGCCTTTCAAAGGGTACTACGGCAATCTATTGCAGTAATGGATACCGCAATAGGGCCTGATTCTCAAGTCTATTCTCCACGCTCGCGCAAAGCTCTTGTCAAGCCGGCGATAGAGCTTATAATGCAGAATGCTCGTTTCGGATACTTTTCAGAAGAATCGCCTCATGGCTTGTGTACGGGGTCACCACGATGGGACGGGACAACTGCAAATTTTCCAAGTTGTTTCTCGCAGTATCCTTTGCCTGCGCTATCGTTGTCCGAGGTGTACTATTTGGACAAGACAGTTCGGTGCGCCCGGTGTGCGAAGGGAGCGTTTGGGAGACTCGGTGCTACATCGTCGACAGCAACAAACCAGGGCCGGTGATTATGATCGTCGGCGGGATCCACGGCGATGAGCCGGCCGGCTCAAGGGCGGCAGAGCAGATTCGGCACTGGGAAATCACAAAAGGCAAGCTAATCGTACTCCCACGCGCCAACGTCCCCGCACTTAGTAGAAAAACCAGGCTAATGCCCGACCTGCCCGAAGTCTACGGGAATCTCAACCGCAACTTTCCGCAGGCTTCGGGCGAGTCGGGCAAGTGCGATCTCAGCAAAGCTCTGTGGTCGGTCGTATGCATAGAACGCCCCGATTGGCTTCTTGACCTGCACGAAGGATACGATTTCACACAAATCAACAGCAAGAGCGTTGGCAGTTCTCTCATCGCGGCAGAGTCTTCCGAAATCGCTGCTCAGGCCCGAAGGATGCTTGATGCCGTCAATGAGACCATCGAAGATCCTAACAAGAAGCTTGTTTTGAAAGGGTCACCGGCTACCGGCAGTCTCGCCCGTTCGGCCTTCGAGATACTCGCCGTAAAGGCTATGATTCTCGAAACAACGTACAAGGAGCAGCCGATCTCCCTGCGAACTCGACAGCATAGAATAATGGTGCACCGACTTCTCCGCGATCTGGCTATGGTCTCCCATGGCCATGATTTTCTTGTCGGTCGGAGTCAACCGATAGAGACGATCCGCGCTGCCCTTTATGACGGAGGCGGAGTTGGAAGCAGTCTCAACGCTCTGGAGGAGGACCTTGCGAAAATGGAGCGGATCGTTCTTCGGAGGATCGGCGAGCCGGAAGTGGCTGCCGGTGTACTCAATCAATTTGACCTTCTAATTGTCCCGGGCGGCAGCGGCTCGAAGCA
>JAFGTU010000513.1 GCA_016933985.1 Sedimentisphaerales bacterium
CTGCGAAGCATAGGATGCCCTCGAAGCAAAAAAAACAGGGCCACAGGAAAAGTATCACTTGACTACGAGCTCTTCATAGGTGGCCATAAGCCTTTTATGCAAAACAAACCCAATTTCAAAATAGGTAAAATGACCTTAACTCCTTGCCACAAAAAGCATTATGTTCATATTTCTTCCTACCCCGTTGAAAAAAACAAAGCCAAACAAAGCCAATTCACCCTGGCTAAGCCGATTCCGCCGAACCGGCGACAGCCGCCTTTTCTCTGGACTTTCACGCCCCCCTCTGCTATCAGCGCGGCTATGCGAGGCGCGCTGTGCGCCGCGAAATTTATGATGGATGCTCCTCAATCTCAGGAGACTGCAAGATGCGACCGACAAAATCAATATTCCGCTTCACCGCTTGCCTGTTCCTCTCAGCCCTCTCGGTTCAGGCCCAATCGCCCGTTCCCTGGGAGAGGCAGTACAAAATCAAGGCGAGCGACACGGCCCGCCTGACCCCCGCCGACGTCGCCGGCCCGGACGGCATTGTCTATCCCAACTGGACCAGGTGCGGCGTACAGCCCCTTGGGCCCCTTGGCGGGGGCGGCATCCCAAATATCAAGGTCGCTGCGAGAATCGAAGAATTCGGCGGCACTGCAAACGACGATGCCGATGATTCGCAGGCCCTGGCAAAGGCGTGCGAAGCCGCTGGCGACAAAGGAGGCGGGGCCGTCCTGCTCGGCGAGGGGACGTATTATCTCGATCGCCCCATAACGGTCCGCCGTGACGGCGTCGTTATCCGGGGCAAAGGCCCCGACAAGACCCGCTTGATTTTTCGATATGCAATCCCCGAGAACGGCGTGGTGTTTTACAACCCGCCAGCTGGCTCGAAGGTCGGCCCCAACACGCGGATAGAAATGCACGCCAAGCCGACCGACTTGATGAAGATGACGATTATGATCGGCGAGGAAACAATAGGCGCCTGGGCAAGGAGCACGCACTCCGGCAACACCTTCAGCTTCGCGGTGACCGGCCGCGATGCCCTGGCCAAGGCCGCACCCGGAGAGCATACCCTAAAAGGCGTCGCCGAATACAAGGATGGCAAGAAACGTACAGGGCAAACACCCGTCACCATCGATTCCAAATTCAACGATACCAGGGCCGTCGCAGATACAAGGGCGGTGATAACATTCGCCGGCACAGGCCCGGCCGGGCCGAAAATCAAGCTCGCCGAGGACGGCAGGCGCGGCGATATGAAACTGCAATTGACAACGACCACGGGCCTGCGCAAGGGCGATTGCATCTTCATCGACGGTCCCGCCACCGACCGCTGGAAGAAGCTAACCCAAAACGCCTGCCTGTGGGGGTCGTACCGCAACTATGCACTGGTCGTCGAAGCCGTGGAAGGCAGCACAATCTCTCTCAACCAGCCCCTGCGGATCGAATTCCCCATTATCGACGGCTCCTACGTCCAGAAGACCCTGCCCATCCGGCGATGCGGCGTCGAATCGCTATACATCAAGCAGGCCGAGAACCTCTGGATCAGCACCGTAATCTTCTACCACGGCTGGAACTGCTGGGCCAAAAATGTCACCATCAAAAAGTGCGGCCGATTCCCCGTCTATGGCTCAATGGCGAAATGGTGCGAAATCCGCGACTGCAAATTCGACGACGCCTGGTTCAAGGGCGGCGGCGGAACAGCATACACCGGCTGGGATAGATGCTGGGACTGCCTGATTGAGAATATCGAAACATTCAAGATGCGCCACGCCCCCTGCTTCCAATGGGCCGCCAGCGGCAACGTCATTCGCAAGAGTGCCTTCCACGAAAGCGACGGCCAGTGGCACGCAGGCTGGACCAACGAAAACCTCATCGAGCAGTGCGTAATCACCTCCGTCCAGGGCAACGGCGGATACGGGTACGGAATGTGGGCCTCGCCCCCCGCAGACACCGCCCACGGCCCAAACGGCCCTCGCAACGTCGTCTATAACTGCGATGTCACTTCAGTCAAAGCGGGCCTGTGGATGGGAGGTATGAACGAAAACTGGATAATCCTGCACAACCGATTCACAGTCGATTCAGGCCCCGGCGTCTTTGCAAAAACCGTCAGCTTCGATCACATCATCAAGAACAACGTTTTTCTCCTGAAAGACGAGAAATCTCCAATGGTCCACCTCGCCACCCCCGACTGCATCGGCGTCGAAATCGAAAACAACACCCTAAAAGGAGGAAACGCCAAAATACTCCAAGGCCCCGCAGAACCGGCAATAACAAAAAACAATAAACCCGAAAAACTCGAACCCGCCCCCAGACCAACCCCCAACATCCCCTCAATCTACGAATGGCAACTAAAAAACGTAAAGACCAAATAGCCCGCAATTCTTGCGGATTGGGGGTTGTCTTGGCAGAGGGCGTCGTTATTGATGATTGGCTCCGCCACAGGCGGATCTTCGATATTGACTGTTTGACAGTGGAAGCAAATTGGGATATTCTGAAGTGGTCGCCGGACTCTGTTAACCAGGCCGGGCCGCCGACCCGAGGATAATTCGAGGGCAAAAAATGGACAAGAGATCATGCTGTCAAGCAGCAAGTAGAAAGGCTGCGACTGGTACATCGGGCATTCCTAACCGCCATCTAGCTGTGTATGGACTTTTTGTGCTTGGTGGCGACACGAAGTATGTGCATACTGAAGACACAGCGCTGAAATGTTTTGAGTTATTTCAGCACTCTTTTTCGTGGGTGAAGCACCCGGAATACCCAGACAAGGATATTGTTCGAATTGCGTTGTGTGACGCTCGAAAAGATAAGTATGGAGGATTAGTCGAGGGGCGAGCGGGACGAGGGCCCTCAGTACACGATGGTTGGAGGCTCACGGCCGCAGGGGTGGAATGGATCAAGAATCACAAGGAACAAATTGAGGGCTTCGCGGCGTCGGGGATAATGAAAGAACATCGGCAGAAGGTTCTCCGGGACCTGAAAAGAGTGAAATACCACCGACTCTACGGAGAGTATTTGGATTCTGGGGATTCGTTCTCCCCCCAAATAGGGGACATAGCCGAACTGATGAGATGTCGTGTCGATGCGGAAGAGGAGATTTGGGAACAGCGGTTTCAGGCAATAGAACGTAAGGCAGAGACTAGCGAACAGAAGGAAGTTGGCGAATTCATTGCCTTGTGCAGAAAGGCTTATTTGAGGCAGCGATTATGAACGGGGAGAAGGAAGATACTGCCAAGCGAGGCACTCGGGCGCTCGAGGTGCATCCCAGGGCGATAATGCAATCGGCCAAGTTCGCGATTCGTGACGTCTTTGACGCGATAGTCGAACTGGTTACTAATTCAGACGACAGATACCAGATTCTCAAGACGCCGGGAGCGATCGAGATTGATGTCCTGCGGAAACGCGGAGATACTCCAAGCATCTTACGCGTTCGTGATTTTGCAGATGGAATGGATGCCGACACGATGCGGAAGAAGCTTTCTAAGCTGGGCGACCGCGTGAGTGGAATGGATAAGGGAGAGTTCGTTCGAGGGACACACTCCCGTGGCGCGAAGGATGTCGCCGCACTTGGCCGGGTTCTGTTTGAGTCACTAGCTGGAGATGGGCTGTATCACAAGTGCGAGATAACGCCATTCTTGGAGTTTGTTCCCCCTGAATCATGTAAGCCAACCAAGACGCTGAGGAAAAGAGTGGGTATACCAGAGGGAACCGGGACTGTGGTGACAATTGAACTGGATAATACTAAACGAATTCCCCAGCACGATAATCTTAAGGATGGCTTGTGTCGTTTGGTGAGCCTTCGTGGTATTCTGAAGGACGAGAGCAGAAAAGTGTACCTAAGAGATCTTGGGAAGGACCGGAGGGACCTGCTGGGGGTACCTAAGGTTGACGGAACCACCCGCCTTAAGGAATCTTTTGAGGTGCCAGGTTATCCAGGGGCGCGTGCCAAGCTGATTATTTTGAGGGCCAAGGAGCGCTTTGACCAAATACCTAGTCGATTTCGGCTTGGCGCAATTCTGATAGAGTCGAAGCGTGCTATCCATGAAGCAACACTTTTCGATAGCAGTCTGGAATCGAACCCCCATGCCATGTGGTTCTATGGGAGGTTAGTTTGTCCGTACATAGACGATCTGTCTAATGAGTTCGATGATCTCTTTGA
>JAFGTU010000514.1 GCA_016933985.1 Sedimentisphaerales bacterium
GACGCTTCACCATTCGACATCTCATCCTAACCTCGCAGTCTTTGTTGGTTCAGCTTGGCCCACCCTCTTCCCCGGACTCCTTTTCGAAAAGTTATTTAATTATTGAACTGCATACCGCTTTTTACGACCCCGGCAGACGGCAGCCCTTATAAGGTTCAAAATTTAAACTTCTGACTGGAAAATTCGGCTTCCGCAGTTACCTCATCACTATTTTTACATGGTTTTTGATGCCGGCACTCAGGAAAATTTGAGCACCTCAGAATAAACTTTCCAGCATGTTGTCCTCTCACTATTTTTCGTTTTTCCAGCTTCCCGCTGCAGACTGGACAATAGCCGTAATCGCCGGCTATTAATTCGGAAATTCGGGAATCACCTTCCGGCGCGTTGTCTTTTTTATTCTCTGAAGAAGCTGGTTTGGCAGAGGCACTTAAAATTTCAGGTCCGAATGTATCGACAAGCTTTTAGCGCAATTCGATATGGAAATAGTTTCTTTTTGGCGGATATCGTAAAATGGGAATACCGGCGGCCGCCAAGGCACTGTTGATAAAAATATCGCGTTCTCTCCTCTCCGGAAGGGCATGGCTTTTGTCATCCAGCTCAATCGCGCCAACTATTGAAAAGTCCTCTCGGGCGCAGATGAGAAAATCAAGATGCTTGCTCTGAATTCTATTAAACGCGCTTTGCCACCGGCTATCAGGCAATCCTCTACCGACCTTTATTACATCTGCCAGTCGAACTTTGCTAAAAATTCGGTAATTCTCGTTAATTATTCTATCAAGTTCATTTAAGAAGTTCTTTTCAGCCGGAGACAACAAAGACTTTTGCTTGCCGTAAGGATAATATTCCAATCCCTTGCTGGTTTTGAGCTTGAGTAAAAGATTGTAAATAACCTTTTTGAAAACGAGAATGAACACTACGCATATAAAAAGAATGAAATATATTTCTACCATCTATCCTCTGGAAAAATAACGATGTGTTTACCTTATTTTCTTAAAAGCCCTTTTTCAGCCCCAAAAACATCATTTTAAGGCTAAAAAACGACCCTCTTTTTGGCCCAATCCCTTGACTGGTGTGCGTTTAGCTTGATCCGACCCCGCGCCTTTATAGAAACTGGACCCTCCATTAACCGTTTAAATCATCCAAAAACTCAGATGCGGGATCGACGCTGGTGACCAAGAGGTGGTCCCGGGCACGTGTGCAGGCGACATAAAGCAAGTGACGCTCAGTATTGTACACCTCCTCAAGATCTGCTTCATCGGCCACGGATTCCATTCTCTCCTGCAACGGAATGATTTCGTCATCGCAGGCCATCACGGCAACGACACGAAACTCCAGGCCCTTGGCCAAGTGCATGCTGCTGATCGACATTTTGCCCGTGGTTGTCTCCATATGGTCATCCAGTATCTTAAACGGCACTTCGGACTGTTGAGCAGCCAACTTCGCCCGCTCAATCTGTGCTGTGGATCGAACAAAGATGCCGATTTCGTGAGGGGCGACTCCTTGGCTGTTTCTGTCTTTCAACCAAGCTGCAACCGCATCTGCTTCCTCCTCAATGGTATCGAACACCCGGATGGCCGGGTCTGACCCATTGAACACGGAAACCGTTCCGCGACGATCATCAATATTGCCGTCCACATCAACGACTTCCGGTCCGAGCAAACGGTCTGCCTGCATTCGAATCTGGTGGGAGGTGCGATAGTTGATGCGCAGCGTCTGTGAGCGACCACGAATGTCCACACCGAGCGATTTCCAGGAGAAGGGTGTCTGAAAAATGCGCTGCCCCAGATCGCCGGCGAAGAAGAGGCTGTTGGGCCTGTCACCGCCCAATGCCGACAGAAATCGCAATTGCGCGACACTGATGTCTTGCGCCTCATCGACCACGGCAAAATCGAATGGCGCATGACGGCGCTCCCCGATCTTTTCTGCGAGCCGGCAGAACATCTCTGCGAGCGTCATTTGTCCTTGCTGTCGCAGACTGGCTTTGACCTCATCGAAAACGGACCACAACACAGCGCGATGTTGCTCCGGCAAGCGGGTCTTACGGCCCAGCCGTTTGACATCACGATATTCTTCCCAGCTTTGTAATTGCCAGGCATCGACAACGCCTTCCCACTCACCCAATAAGAATCGCGCACTGAATTTGAATTCACCCACACGGCTGCTCGCCTCCTTCAGCAACTGTTGGATATGGTCCCGGGAAGCGATTTTAGCCGGACCAAATTGTGCTTCGTAGAGCCGCTTGCCGACCACGTCGATGGCATGCACTTCCAGCCGTTCGGCAAGACGCGGCATGTTGCTGGTCAACCGTCGCAGCTTGGTGCGCAAGGCATTGGCAAGCATCTCTGAAAAAGTGGTGAGCAGCACTCTGGCATCGGGATGGTTGCGAGCCAGGTGAACCGCACGATGCAAGGCAACGATGGTTTTGCCGGTGCCTGCTGTGCCCGACACCCGTACAGGGCCGTTATAGTCCTTTTCCACAATCTGTCGCTGCGCCGGGTGCAGAAAGATCGTCCATTTATCCCAGGGATAATCGAGCGCTCGGGCCAGCTCGTCGGCATCGGTCATAATGCGGAAGCGCCGCTGGGCATCCGGGTGCTCGAAGGGGTCAATGCCGCTCAGAGCCATCACCGGCATCTGCGGTTGTCCGCCCGTCGCCAGTTCCAGCAAAGCTTCCGCCGCTTCACTGGGCAGGTGGTCCGCCAGCATCAGCAAGCTGTCCTCATCCGCTTTGCGCACGTCATCCAGCCATTCCATGGGCACGCCATACCCCAGCAGGGCTTCTCGGGCGATGTTCGCAAAAAGTGCCGGTTTGGTCTGTGTGGATTCATCGACAGCCAAATAGGTAGGAACATGAATTTCCTGCACGGTCTCGCGTATCTCAACCAGCTGCGCTGCCCCGGTCTTGGGATGGGTTTCCAGCTTGCGCCGCTCTGCCCAGTGGTAGGCCTTGTCGTGGTGATCGACATAGCACAGTAGCAGGCTATCGGATGTTTTATGGACAATCAGCCGAATATCGCTGCTCACCCGTACCGACCAGAAATTCTTATCCCGGGCCTTGTCGAGCTTATGAAAACTCATGCCCGGATGGGTCGGGTTGATTTGCAGGTCAAAAGCAGTAGTTTTGACTGCCTTTTGTTCGTCACCGGTGAGTTTGGCGAGGCTGTCGGTGAAGGTGTCGGCGATGCGGAAGTTCATGCTCTCAAGTTTCTCTGTCGGCCTTTGTCGTCAGGACGCCCGCCGATTTTTGATGGTTTGGATTACTGCCTTCAATGCTTCGATGTCCTTGCTGAACTCTTCCGCTGTTGGCGGAAGGCTATCTCTGGCCGAAACTGGATCATGCGCCTCGACGATGCCATGACAGCGAATGCATAGCCGCTGCACCTCGGTGACCTCGGCCGCTTCCAGTCCGACCACCAGGTTGAGGTTGTCGACCCGAATGTAGTCCTCAAAGCGTCTAACCGTGGAATTCAAAATGAAGTCTTGTACGACCCGTTCAATCGTGGAACGGAGGAAGCTGTATTGCTGAATCATTTGTCTGGCCAGTTCCTCGTGAGGTTCGGGAGGCCAGGGAAGCTTTTCAAAGGCCTTCTGCGCCTTCTCCAAACAATCGATCCGCTCCTTGTAGTTCTTGTGATCCCACGGAAGCCCCTCTTTAATGGTACCTGCATGCTTGCCAATTCTCTCGAGGAATCGCAAACCAGGGGGCACTCCGAGTGCAGTACACTCAGCCTGTAACTGGTTCAAGAATACGATGTCATGGGTGAACACGATAACCTGCCTATTGAGAGACTCTGCAGCCAAGCGCCGTGCGACAAGACCACGACGCTTATGGTCAAGAGATGACACCGGATCGTCAAAGACAATACCCGATGAATGTGAAGCAAGGGCGAGTTCTGCCATAAACGATCCGACCGCAATCGCTCGCTGCTCCCCTTCACTTAAAACATCCTCGACTTTGCTGATAGTCGGCACATCAAGCACAAGCTGGTGTAAGATTCGCCCTTTGGCATTGCGTTCCTTGAGCTTCGTCTTGATATGGCCCATTCCAAGGTTCGTGAACTCCTCGTCAAGCGCACCCTTCAATGCCGACGTTACGACAGCGTTAGCTAATTCCCGAGACTTCAGTGAGATCGGCTTCGTATTCAAATCCGACCTGCAAGCTTCCAGCGCGTGCTTCTTCTTGAGCGAATCCAGTAAAGATAGGACTTGCTTTTGACATTGTGAAAGCGCCTTTCGAGCGGAAAGAGACGCATGTTCCTTTCGCAGTGCTGATGCATGCGCCTTATCGCACGCCCTTTGATAGTCCCGAGATCGACGATACTGCTTGGCAGAGAGGTTGCGAATTGCCTGCCGGGGATTACCATCCATTTCAGGCAGGGAATCCCACGCTTGCGACTGGGCAGCATCAAGAACCTTCCGGCGTCGGCCCTCAAGAATTTTCTCGAATGCCTCGATTTGCGGACGGATTGTTGCATCCACTTGGTCGAGTTCGCTCGCAAGAGCCCCGCCAACACCTAAGGAAAGGCCAGCCTGGCTGATCGAATCGACCGCCGTGGCAAGCTTTTGTCGGCTGTCTGCAGCGGTTTTGGCGACGTCGTCCTGAATGTACTTCTCAAAACGCTTTATCCTATCTATTGCGCACTGCAAGGGTTGCTGGCAAAGGACGCAGACAGCATCATGTTCGGTGTTCGGGAATAACTTATCGGGGTATGCTTTTTCAATTGAAAATTTTCGTGCTGCCTCGAAGAGGGCCTTCCATGTCGACTCCCCCGTTCCAGGCAGCAGGCTTTCACCTGAACGCAAAAGCTTCACCGCTGCCTGTTCCGCGAGTTCGGCATCGACCTTTTCCTGAACAACTATTTTAAGTTTCTCAATCGCCCGTGCGTCAACCACTGCTGTTGCAAGATCCACTCGCTGTGCGACCTCCTTCAGCCGCTGCGCAGACAGCTTCAGTTCTTTAGCCTTCGCAGCGGGATCCGATTCGCCAAGAGTTCGATCGAGTTCCTCTGCACGCTGTGTCTCTTCATCCGACAGTGTGGCAAGCTTTATCACTTTCTCCACAGCAGTCTTGTGACTCAACCCTGTAATCAGATCACCCACGGCCGTGTCACCCCGCAGACTGTCAAACTGAGAGACATCGGTGTAAATACCACCAATCTCCTGATTAAGACGACGCTCTAACTCGGGCAGGACTGTATTGGCAAGAGCCTCGACGATATCAAGACCGTACGGGAGATAAGCTACTTCCTGCTCCTTTGTGAGATAGAGCCGGGCACAGTGGCAATCAAAAACTGCGATAGAGGCAAGTTCCTCTGGCGGCTCGGCTTTAGAGGACCAGTACACTTCCTTGGCCGTTCGGCCTGTTTCAATGTCAAACATCGCTTCGGGGATGCACCTCTGCGCCGCCGGATCATTGGCGTCTGGTAGTACACTCTCACTCTGGTCGCGGGCGCAACAGGCCCGCTTCATCACCCTAGCATAGCCGGATTTCCCGCTGCCATTGCCACCGTATATCACGGTCATACCGGTTGGTTCAAAGTGAAGCGTCTGGTCAGGGGCGATGCAATTCACATGTTTAAGGTCTCGCATCGCCTTGAGAACCACAGGATCGTCGACGGCATGGCTCTTGGGCAAGTGGTCCCTCGATAATGGGATTGCTTTGAGTTTTTTAGGATTAGGGAGGCCATGCACCGACTTCAGTAGTGTATATAGCGCATCGTAATCCTCACCGGACAACCCATCGGGCTTCTGAAACAAACGACGAGCCGCATCCTGTTTCCATACAGGAAGTGTTTGTGTCCAAGTCAGGATGTTATCAAGAAGCGCCATCATTTCACTCTAAATACCTTCATCACCTCATCGCCTAAATGGTTGATTACTTTTACGGCGATCCGACCCGATCTGGGTTTATCGAAGGGGCGGGAGGTGTCGCTGTTGAGGGTTGCCCAGGCATCGGCGTTGATCTCTGCCTTGAGAGTGGTTTTCAGGGATTTGTAGGGATCATTGGCGCCGAGGAAGTAGGCGTGGCGGACGAAGAAGGCTTCTTCGTTGTAATCGGTATCGATAAACCAGCAGGCGATGCCGTCGGCGTTGTCGGAACGGACTTCGCCGGTGTTTGGGTGAAACACATCTACCCCGTTGACCTTGACCTGTATCTGGTCATTGTCCGCTTTGAGGACATCGATGTCAGGTTCTCCAAAGATGACAAACAGGTTGCCCTTGCCGGTGTTCTTGAGGTCGTCGGCCATGTGCAGATCGGCGTTCATGCGGGCCTTGAGCACGGGGATGCGGCCGA
>JAFGTU010000515.1 GCA_016933985.1 Sedimentisphaerales bacterium
GCCGGACCGCCTCCGATGAAGACCCCGCCAGGACGCTCTCGCAGTTGGAAAGCTCCCTCTTGCTCGACACTGCTGCTCTATTTGTCCAGGCCCTCTCCACCTCCTGCGACGAGCAGGATTTCCGCATAATAGGAAATATTGTCTCAGGCAGATTCCCGCTCGACCTGGAAGATACCGAAGAGATCTGCCGGATTACCTTCAACACCAAAAGAGCCGGCGCCCAGGACGATCCCGTCAAAGCATCCCTGTTCATGCCGTGCGACAAGCTCGAATCTGCTGCCAAGATAAGAACGCAAACCATAAAAACGCTCTCCGCCGAGGCCGCATCCAGCGCAATCATGGAACATTTGCAGAAGATTCCCATAATCGTTACCGCCGAGCTCGGCTCAGCTTCTGTTGCTTTTGGCCAGTTGATGAGCCTCGCCGCCAACGACGTGATCATCCTTGATACAAAAGTCAGCGAGCCCGTCAAGTTGATTGTCAATAACATGGATCTCTTTCATGGTCGCGCCGCAAAATCAGCCGGCAAGTATGCCGTCGCTATCACGAACCACACGCCGGCAAACAGGAGCCGGCATAAAGAATAGAGCCTTAACATAGGTCCTTTTAGGAAATAGGAATATGGCAGACGCAGCCCAAGCCGTCGATCAAGAGCAGGAGCAACAGCAGAAAACGCCCCAACAAGACGACCGAAAACACGCGCAGGACGTCGAATTCTCCGAAGTCGCCGAAACCGGCAACGCAACGCCGGGCGCCAGTATCGATGTCCTCCTGGACGTGAACGTGCCCGTAACGGTTATCATCGATAGAACCGAAATATCCGTCCAGCGACTTCTGCAGCTCGGACCGGGTTCGGTCTTGAAGCTCCAGAAACCCGTCGGAGCGCCGGTCGATTTGTTCCTCAAAGACGCCAAATTCGCCACCGGCGCCATTGTCGTCATTGATGACAGGTTCGCAGTGAAAATCAAGGCTATCCTCGGAACGGGCGGCACAGGCCCCGCAGCCGACTCGCCCGAAGCATAGACCAGCCGAATATGACCCTAACACGGAGAAAACAACGTAATGGCGGCTTCTGATAAATCGAGCATGGCCCTGCCGGGAGCGATTAACTCGTCCTTGGCCTCGAACAGCAACATCATTCTTGCTGTCGCCCTGGTCGCAATTCTCGCCACACTCTTGATCCCTCTGCCGACACCGCTGCTCGACTTGCTGTTGGCAACCAGCATTTCTCTGTCTATTGGAGTCTTGATAGTTACGCTCTCATCCAAAGAAGCCCTCGATTTGTCAACTTTCCCCTCTCTCCTGCTTTTCGTTACACTCTTTCGCCTCTCGCTCAACGTCGCATCCACCAGGCTCATCCTCTTGCAGGGCAATGCCGGCAGGATCATCCAGACCTTCGGCAACTTCGTCGCTGGCGGAAGCTTCGTCGTCGGACTCGTAATATTCCTCATCCTTGTAGTCATACAGTTCGTCGTCATTACAAAAGGCGCCGAGAGAATCAGCGAGGTCTCGGCACGATTCACCCTCGACGCAATGCCAGGAAAGCAAATGGCCATCGATGCCGACCTCAATGCAGGTATGATCACAGAACTCCAGGCCAATCAGAGAAGAGAGAAGATCGTCAAAGAAAGTGAATTCTACGGCGCTATGGACGGGGCCAGCAAATTCATTCGCGGAGACGCAAAAGCCGGAATAATCATCACCGCTATAAATATCATCGGCGGCATCGCAATGGGATACACACGCGGTTTGCCCGTTGCCGCCGCAATACGAACATATTCCATTCTGTCAATCGGCGACGGACTCGTCAGCCAGATACCCTCGATGATTATCTCAATTAGCTCCGGCTTCCTCGTGACCAAGATCTCATCCAAGAACAGTGTAGGTCAGGACCTCGGCAGGCAGCTCTTCAGAACCAGCGAGCCCCTGATGATAGCATCATGCATCATTGCTGCCATGGCTCTTGTGCCGGGACTGCCGTTAATACCATTTCTAATGCTCGCCGCCGGAACGGCAATGACCGCACGAATGGTCCGAAACGCCGAAAAAACAAAACAAAAAACTCTTGATAAATCCGCTCCTAAGCCAAGACCGGATGACCGACCCGTGGAAGACCTCCTCGACCTCGACCGAATATCAGTCCTCGTTGGAGTCAGGCTGATCTCTCTTGTGGACCCCAGAAAAGACAGCGCCATCTTCGACCGAATCGGAGCCTTGAGAAGAAAATTCGCCCAGGAATTCGGAATAATTATGCCACTCGTTCGCCTGCGAGACAATATCAACCTCGAACCGACCGGCTACGAAATCAAAATCTTCGACCACACCGTTACGAAAGGACGCCTCGAGCCCAGCTTGTTCCTCGCCATGGATGCCGGCAGCGTACGCGAGAAGATAGGCGGCGTCGAGACCACAGAGCCGGTTTACGGCTTGCCGGCACTCTGGATTTCCCCGGGCGACAAGAATAAAGCCGAACTCAATGGATATACCGTCATCGACCCGGAATCTGTCTTCATAACCCATCTTTCAGAGACGCTCAAGAGACACGCCGACGAGCTCCTCACGCGAGAAGACGTCCAGTTGCTCCTGGACAGGCTCCGTAAAACTCAGCCCTCCCTCGTCGGAGACGTCGTCGGCGAGATCCTGCCCATAGCAATACTCCACCGAGTCCTCAGAAACCTCTTGAGCGATAGAATTCCAATCCGCGAGCTCGGAACAATACTCGAATCCCTCGGAGAAAACGCCGCAAAAACTAAGAATGCCGCCATCCTCACCGAGCTCGTCAGAAAAGCCTTGAGCAGAACCATCACGGAACAGTACAAGGACCGCACCGGCAATATCTCCGCTATTACACTCGACCCCGCCCTCGAACACCAGATTAGCTCCACACTGCAGCAGGAGGCAGAGCAGCTGAAGCTCGCTCTGCCCACCGACACCGCAATGGATATAAGCAGACAGATTGCTCAAGCATGGAAAACAACGATGGACAAAGGAATAGAAAAGGTCATCCTGCTCTGCGATTCCAGACTGCGAGGCCCGCTGGCCAAAATGCTGTCACGAACCGTGCCCTCCCTGCCGGTCCTCGCATACGACGAAATCGTCCTTGGAACGGAAATTGAACCGGTGAAAATAATTTCCATTCAGCAGCAGCCACGTATAGGCGATCAAGAAAGGGAGCTCGTAACCGCCGTTAGGTAGAGTATCGCATAAACAATAGGCACAACACAACAGAAAGGAACAGACAATTATGCCGCTGAACGCCCGACCGATAGCGCTGAACTTCGCTGTTATATCCTTTTTCGGCATCAGCATTGTAACATGGCTCAGCGGCCTTACCCCCTTCATCTGCTGCAAAAGAGCAGTCGCAGGAGCGCTCTTCGCCTACGTCACGTCGGTCCTGGCAGTCAAACTCATAAACGCTATTCTAATCAGCGCAATGGTGGATAACCAGATGCGCAGGCAGAAGGAGCTAAACAGTGGCGGCGAAGCTTAAGAGCATGGTCCATCGCAGGCTTGCCGAAGAAAGCCGCAGGCACCTCAAAACCGCTGCGCGCCGAGCCTATGCCGCACAGCAGAAAGAGACCATCGACAATCAGCAGATCGCCGAGATGCTGCCGCTCGTGCACAAGGTTGTCCAGCGGGTGGTAACGTATATTAAGCCGCCACTGTCTTATGAAGACCTCGTCTCCGCCGGAACAGTAGGACTGGTCAGGGCGGCACGAGATTACGATTCCTCGCATCAGGCCGGTTTCAAAACCTATGCCTATATCAGGATCAGAGGCGCAATCCTCGACGAGCTGAGAAGATGGTCCTTTGTCCCGGCAAATGTTGACAAGCAAATCCGCCAGACAATCCAGGCCGGTTTGGAAATCACCGAGCAAACCGGTCTGACCCCGACAGACCTGCAGTTGGCGGAAAAACTCCACGTCACAACCGATAAGCTCTACGAAATCTTCGAAAACGCCCGCGCAAAGCATTTTGTCTCTATCGACAATTCCACTGATGATGTTCCCGCAATCCGCGAATCCGTCGCTGCAATCGGTATCGCTACCCCGCACGAGCAGGTCGAGAAAGCAGAGCTTGTAAACAAGCTGACCGAAGCAATTACCCAATTGGACAAAAGACAACGCCAAATTGTAGTCCTCTACTACCAGCAGCAACTGACTATGAAGCAGATAGCCGAAGTCTTCGGAATCACCGAGCCGCGCGTCAGTCAACTCCACGCAAGCGCTCTGTTCAATTTGTCACTTAAATTGAGGCAATGGAAAGATGGTGGATAGCAATTACAATATCATAAAGCCGGTTGAAGGCACGCATAACGTCGCAAGTTTAACCCCCGTAACCGAGCGAAAAGAGAGAAACCGCCCAAAAAACCAGAAAGACAAGAACCAGCAGCACGAGCAGACACAGGATAAACCGTTCGAGGCCAAACCCGAAAATAAGGCCTGCCGACAGCAGGGCAATCCTAATTCTATCGACTACTGCGCCTGACTTGCCGGCCTTTTTCGCCGGTGTTAATACGAAAGACAAAGCAGTGCCATGCAAAAAACAGAGCCAAATATCTTAAAAAGCAGCCAGGTTAAAATCGACGGACAATTCCATCTCGACGCCGGACCCACGCCACCGCAACGCCGGGCAAATCCCACGCTTCCGGCGCCTCGGGTCCGCATCATTGAAAACCGCCGGGAATATGCCGTCCTCGAGTTTACCTGTCTCTGCGGAAACAAAGCCCATATCAGGTGTCAATACGATGCACCCCAATCGACGGCAAATGAACTACAACAAAACTCATGAGGAACACAAAATGCGAAAGAAAAACAACAATATGATCTGTATCATTCTCCCATCCGTCGCCCTGCTCTGTGCCGGCTGCACGGTTGAGAGGCCGCTCGAAAGTCTGCTTCCAACCCCCTCCGGCACTGCCGCCGGAAGGGCGGACTCGCCAGGCAGATTCCAGGATACCGACCCAGCTCAGCACTCGGCGGTTGAGTCCGCAATGGAACTGTCCGCCAAGTATGCAAAACTCATCGAGGAAATGACAGCCCTAAAGGCCGACAACGAGAAGCTCGCCAAAGAAAACCAGATCCTCAAGGACCAGCTCGCGCCCTGTCACAACAATCTCACGCAGGCTCAAAACGAGCTCGCCGAAGCCAACGACCTCCTCATTGAAATGCGTATTGAGCTGAACAACTGGAAATCCAACGTCCTCGGATTCAGAGACGAATTGAGAAACGCAGAAAACGCGCAGCTCGATGCCCTCGTCAAGATACTCGAAGTGCTCGGAGGACAGGCAAAGGCGGACTTGACGCCCGACCTCAAACCGACAAATTCCTTGGATGACCCCAACCATCCCCAGCCCGCATTCCAGGCCGGAACTGCTCCGGGACTATCTAATGGATAAAGAAAAAATGACGCCCCTGCCAAAAATACGATCTGCAGTCTTGCATACCGCAATTCTCCTCGCCCTTGCCCTTGTCTCCGGCTGCCACGTTATCTACAAGCCGACCGGCCACGAGCCGGATTACTATTACGTCAATCCCCAAAAGCTCCTGCCCACAGTCGGAAAGGTCGTCCTTATCGAGCTCGACAACGATTCGACTTATCCCCAAATCTCCGCCGATGTCACCGAAGCACTCTTCCAGGCCCTGCAGAAAAAGCAGGTATTCAGCATCGAGACTTTAAGCCAAAGCAACTCCCAATGGCGAAGCCTCCAGATAGATACCCGCGCTCCATACTCCTTCGAGCAGCTCGGCACAATGCGAAAAACTCTAAACTGCAATGCTATTCTCACCGGCGTCGTTACCGCCTACCAGCCATATCCCCACCTCAGCATCGGACTGAGGTTCAAGCTCATCGACCTCTCCGACGGACAGCTGCTCTGGGCCTTCGAACAAATCTGGGATACGACCGACAAGACAACCGAAAAGAGAATTAAGGACTACTTCCAGGCACAGATACGATCCGAAATCACACCTTTACACGAGCAGCTGGTAGTTGTAAGTTCGCTTAAATTCGTCAAATTCGTCGCCTATGAGGTGGCCAAAACAATGTAGCCAAAACGCTGAAAAGGCAAAAATGCTCCTCTCGTCCAAAAGAAACAACGAGTTTAGAAATAAATTGAAAAAAACAATGAAAATATCATAAAGTTCTCGCCAAAACTTACGAGAACAGCTAATGAAACCAGAACTATAATAAGAGAACGATAGTGCGATGATAGATAAGATAGACGCCAACCAGATCAGGGAAACGATCGAGAAAGCCGCCGCTCAGTTGCCCGATACGCACGGCCCTTCTGTAAGAAATCAGGCTGACGCATCCCTCCAGACAGATTTCGCATCACTGGTTGAAAACGCCGGCCGGCCACCGCAAACCGATGCACTGGCCGTCCAACGGGCACGAAAGCTGCTCGCTTCCGGACAGATCGACACACCCCAGAACATTAGAGCTGCCGCCCAAAACATGGTCGATTATGGAATATAGGGTTCTTTGAAATCAAACACGATATCTAAAGGCCGACCACGGATGGTTGTTGCAACAGCCTTATAAGGATTCGTAAACTCGGCGAGGAAACGCGTACAACTGGCCCCCACCAGTTATCCCCACCTCGCCGTTTTTTTTATTCCAATTTCGACCGCCACGCGTAGAATTACCCCGGTGGCCCGATAATGAAATCCGAAAACTCAATCCAAGCCAAATTCAGAAAACTCTGGATATACTATATCCTCCAGAGCCTACTCGCCGCAGCAGCTCTTCTCATCATCATACTAATACTCGGCCGGGAAAGAATGGTTGTTGCAAGCGCTATCGGAGCAACCGCTTTTATCGTATTCGCAATGCCCAAAAGCGCATCAGCGAAAACGAGAAATGTCATAGGTGGCCACATCGTCGGAATCATCGCAGGAAGCATATTCCTTACCGTCGCACTGCCATTCTCTATCGAGTGCGCCCTCGCCGTGGCACTTGCCATATTCCTAATGGTCGCCATGGACGTCGAGCACCCCCCCGCCGCTGGAACAGCCCTCGCCGTCGTCATTAACGAGGTCAGCCTTGATGCATTCGTAACAATATTGGCAAGCGCACTAATCTTGTCTCAATGCCGATACTACCTGAGGCATTACTTGAAGGATTTGGTCTGAAAGCGACCGAAAGGATCGCTGATCACGCAAGGCAATCGAGAGCCAGCCCAACGGCACTCGCCCCGAAACCAGCCCCCACCGCCTTCGCCCGAAAAGTGTAACCGCTTGAATTGATGGGGGCCTCGAATCCGCCGGCGGCACCGTCAACACCGCCATCCGCCCGGCGTTCGCTGCCGCAGCGCCTGCTCTGTGATGCATCATCGCTCCTCGTAAAAGGAACCGACCGGACAACTCTGCATGGAATTCTTTTCACCAATTCGTTGCACCCCCAATTAGCCTTATTGTAGCACATCAGGCCCCGCAAATCAAGAACAATCCGCCCCTCCGCGCAACGCACAGCCTGCCAACCATCCCTCCTCGATGGCAACAACGCTATTATAAGACTTCGACCGAAAATTTATGATAGACTTCGCCCGATCCCGAAATACAATTAACGCTTGAATTGTCCTGCCGACCGTCAGAGATCGACCGATGAAAAGGAGATGTGCTTAATGCAGATTCTAGCTCGATGTCCTGCGTGCGGATGCAGTTGGCGACTCGACGCCGTCGCCGCAGATAGAAGAATTAGATGCCGAAAATGCAATAGGCTCTTCAAGATACCAAGCCTCGAAGACATCCCAAAGGCAACTGAGGCAATAAGGCAGGCAAAAACGCAAATCTACGTGGACGAAAGAGGAAAAACCTACGGCTGACACGCTCGCCCCATCGTTTACTCGCCCCCGGCACTGGTCTCTTGGGGACTCGCACCGCAGGACCGGTTAGCCCGCAACTTTACGTTGCGGATTCCATCTCCCGCACTATCCCCCCACCGACGCAACACCGTACCACCCCACCGTTTACCGGCCACCGACGCCCGCCCCCCCACGCGCCCAACGAAACGCCCCTCTCATCCGTTTAACCGCCCCGGCCTTTCGAATCAAAACGAGTGACTATCCTAACCCTTGGAATCCCCAATACCGCCCGGCTGTTTAGGCTTGCTCGGCTGCAAAGCCCCGTCATCCGTCGGCTTGGCTTTCAAAACGCCCGCCTGCTTGGCTGGCTCGATGCCAAGGGCCTTCTCAATCCTTTCAATCCTCGCCGAAAGACCGGCCAGCTTCCCGTCAATAGAGTCCAGCTTCTTGCAAACATCCTTCAAATCCACCTCAATCCCGCCGAAGCTCCGCTCACTCAGCGTCATATATCGCTCCATCAGCCGCTCATAAGCGTCTATCGCACGCGCCGCATCCGTCCGGTTCTCAGGAAGCCTTATCTCCGGCCTGATCTCATAAGTCTTTTCCGTGCCCTCAATTACACCGCAATACCACACCACCGCCGCGAATACGACAACCACCGATACGATGCCAATTATGCCCTTTCTACTGCCCATCGGCTGTCTCCTTAACTTAAAATCCTGCTTCGACACACAATACCTTATTTATCGGCTCGAAAACCACGTACTAAAGCAAAGATTTACGAAAACCGCCCTTGAAAACCGCCGAACACCCGCTAAAATCGTAACCGTCAGGCTAACTATTGTCTAACAGCCAATTTACATCGAAAGGTAACCAATGGGTTTCGGCACAATAGACTGGATTGTAATAGCCTCCTACTTCGCCCTAATCATGGGCATAGCCTTCTGGATAATGAGGCAGGGACAGCGGTCATCAACAGATTACTTCCTCGCAGGCAGGCACATGCCCTGGTTTGTTATCGGCGCATCAATCTTCGCCTCAAATATCGGATCAGAGCACATCGTCGGACTGGCAGGCCAGGGAACTACGAGCGGAATGGCAATGGCACATTGGGAGCTCCACGCCTGGTGCGTCGTAATACTCGCATGGGTTTTTGTCCCCTTCTACTACCGCTCCAAAGTCTTCACAATGCCTGAATTCCTCGAAAGAAGATTCAACCCCGCATCGCGATGGATACTCTCCATTGTCTCCCTCGTCGCCTACGTCTTCACAAAAGTCTCCGTCACGGTCTATGCGGGCGGAATCGTCTTCAATGTCCTCCTACCCGAGCTTCACTGGCAGGTCACCGACACTATCGTCCTCGATGCATTCTGGATCGGAGCGCTCTTGACAGTCACCCTCACCGGACTCTACACAGTCCTCGGCGGCCTCCGAGCCGTCGTCTATACAGACACCATCCAGACGATCATACTCCTTGTAGGCTCATTCTTCATTACGGCTATCGGACTCAACAAGCTCGGAGGCTGGGGCGAACTTCAGTCTATATGCAGCCAGAACGCCAAAAACTTCGCACTCTGGCGGCCCAATTCGGACCCCGATTTCCCCTGGCTCGGAATATTGATCGCATCGCCTATCATCGGCCTCTGGTACTGGTGCACCGACCAGTACATTGTACAAAGAACGCTCGCCGCCAAGAACCTCACCAACGCCCGCCGAGGCGCACTCTGGGGAAGCTTCCTCAAACTCTGGCCCGTACTCATATTCATCGTCCCGGGCCTCATAGGATACGCGCTCCATCAAAAAGGCATAATCGCCATCCCGACAAAAATCGCCGACGGAAAAACGGCCCTCGATGGAGACAAGGTCTTCGCAGTTATGGTCACCGAGCTCTTGCCGCGAGGTCTCAGAGGACTCGTCGTCGGAGGGCTCCTCGCCGCTTTGATGAGCTCTCTATCCTCCTTATTCAATTCTTGCGCATCCCTCTTCACCGTCGATATCTATGAGAAAATTAATCCCAGAGCATCCGAGCGGCACCTCGTCACCGTTGGCAGAGTCGCAACCGTCGTCGTCGTCGCCATGGGAATAATATGGATCCCCGTAATGCAGAGAATATCCCAGGGAGGGCTATACAAGTACCTCCAAAGCGTGCAAGGCTACCTCGCCCCGCCCATCACTGCCGTCTTCTTCCTCGGCCTCTTCTTCAAACGCATCAACGGAAAAGGAGCCGTCGCCGGACTGGCGGTCGGTTTCATCGCCGGAATGGCCAAGCTCACCATCCAGGCCCTTACTGGAGGCAACGACCCCGTAATTACATCGCCTCACTGGCTCGTCTATGTCGGCCAATACAACTTCCTCTTCGCCACCGGCTGGCTAATACTAATCAGCTTCGTGACAATTATCGCTGTCTCCCTGCTGACCGCCCCCCCGAATCCCGAACAGATCGTCGGCCTTACATACGCCACGGCAACTGCCGTACAGAAGAAAGAACGCCGCGAAAGCTGGGGGCTGCCGGATATCATCGTGACAGCCGTCGTACTCGGACTGGTACTAACCTTATATCTGTATTTCAGTTTCTGGTTGAACTAACGCTTTTCACAATGCTTCTCTGTAGGGGGCTATTTCATGGCTTACACAATCGGCCTGGATTACGGAACCAACTCCGTGCGATGTGTAATAGTTGATGTCGCAGAAGGAAGTGAGCTCGGAACAGCCGTCTATGAATACGAAACCGGCGATGCCGGTATTATCATCGATTCCGCCGACCACAACCTCGCCCGCCAGAACCCCGCCGACTACATCAAAGGCATCGAGGCAACCGTCAAAAAGGCCCTCGCACAGGCAAAGAAAATCCGCAAGAATTTCAACGCTGCAAAAGTAGTTGGAATCGGCGTAGATACCACCGGCTCGACTCCGATACCCGTCGATAAGAACGGCACGCCCTTGAGCTTCTCGGATCAATTCAAGGAAAACCCCAACGCCCTCGCCTGGCTCTGGAAAGACCACACAGGCCACGCTGAGGCCGCCCAAATAACAGAACTCGCTAAAAAGCAACACCCCGAATACCTCGACAAGTGCGGCAGCACTTATTCATCAGAGTGGTTCTTCAGCAAAATCCTCCACTGCCTGCGAACCGACCCAAAAGTCTTCGACGCCGCCTATACCTGGGTCGAATGTTGTGATTACATCCCGGCAGTCCTCACCGGAACCGAAAAACCGGAGAGAATCAAACCAAGCCGCTGCGCAGCGGGCCATAAAGCAATGTTCAACGCCGATTGGGGAGGACTGCCGGCTAAAGATTTCCTCTCAAAGCTCGACCCCAAACTCGGTGAACTCCGCGACCGCCTCTACAGCGAAACTTACACCGTCCAAACCAAGGCAGGAGGCCTCACCGACGAATGGGCCAAAAAGCTCGGCTTGACCGCCGGAATTCCCGTCGCCGTCGGGGCCTTCGACGCTCACCTCGGTGCAGTCGGCTCAGGCATAGCGCCCGGAAAGCTCGTCAAGATTATCGGCACAAGCACCTGCGACATGCTCGTATCCCCAGCCGACCAGCAACTCGCCGACATCCCCGGAATATGCGGAATAGTCGATGGCTCAATCCTGCCCGGATTTTTCGGACTCGAAGCAGGCCAGTCAGCCGTCGGCGATATCTTCAACTGGTTCGTAAACTACATCCAGCCCGGCGGCCCCTATGAAGGCTCGCACGAAGCACTAACAGAAAAAGCCGCCAACTTAAAGCCCGGCCAATCGGGCCTGCTCGCACTCGACTGGAACAACGGCAACAGAACAATACTCGTGGACCAGAGACTAACGGGCCTCCTCCTCGGCCAAACCCTACACACAAAGCCCGAAGAGATATACCGGGTATTGATCGAGGCCACCGCATTCGGCGCACTGACAATCATCAATAGATTCGAGGAATACGGCGTCAAAGTCTCCGAAGTAATAAACTGCGGCGGTATCGCCGAGAAGAACCCCCTCCTAATGCAAATCTACGCCGACGTCACAGGCAGGGAAATGAAAATCTCGCGTTCCGCCCAAAGCTGCGCACTCGGCGCAGCTATCGCTGGAGCCGTAGTGGCAGGCGCCCAAAGTGGGGCCTACGACACCTTCCCCGACGCCCAGGCCGCAATGTGCGGAATCAAGGATAAAACTTTCAAACCGATGGCGAAAAACCAGGAAATATACAGGCGGCTTTACAAGCTTTACAAGCAGCTTCACGACGCATTCGGCCTAAAGGATTCATCCGCTAAACTCGGCGATCTCATGAAGGCCCTTCTCAACATCAAGGACCGCGCCAACGCCTGAAAGACTCACTATGTACGACCAACTGCGAAAAGCCGTCTGCGATGCAAACATCCAACTGCCGGCCCACAACCTCGTCATATATAGCTGGGGCAACGTAAGCGGAATGGACCGCTCGGCGGGCGTCGTCGCCATCAAGCCAAGCGGAGTCGCCTACCAAGACCTCACTCCCGAAAAAATCGTCCTCCTCGACCTCGACGGCAACAAGCTCGACGGAGAATTGAATCCTTCATCCGACACGCCCACTCACCTGGAGCTTTATAGAAACTTCGCCGGAATATGCGGCGTATGCCACACCCATTCCCCCGCCGCAACCGCATGGGCGCAGGCCTGCCGCGAAATCCCCTGCTTCGGCACCACTCACGCCGACTTCTACTACGGCCCCGTCCCCATCACCGATGTAATGACCGAGCAGGCCATAAAAACCGATTACGAGCGAAACACCGGCAAGGCCATTGTCAAGCGCTTCGCCGACCTGGATCCCGCCCAATTCCCCGCAGTCCTCGTCGCCAACCACGGCCCGTTCACCTGGGGCAAAAACGCAGCCCAAGCACTCGAATCAATGGTCGTCCTCGAACAAATAGCAGCAATGGCCCTCGCTACAATTAAAATAAACCCGCAGCAGGACCCTATTAGCAGAGCCCTGCTCGATAAACATTATCTAAGAAAGCACGGAGAAAACGCCTACTATGGCCAACAACACCCAAGCAAACAGTAGTCACTCTCTGTACTGTCATTCCCGCGCAGGCGGATATCCAAATACACATAAACCGTGTAAATCCGTACTGCAATCCGTCGACTTCTTGTTTTTTGTGCTTCATTTTACAGCACCACTGTCATAACTCCGGTGATAATAAGATGTTGCAGCTTGTTTTGAATTTTGGTCATTCCGATTTGTTTCGGATTTCGGATTTAGTATTTCGGATTTTGGCTGCGGCCAAAGGCCGCGCCAAGTAAATCGGTGTCTAATTAGAGGTAGGGTGTGCTCCGCACACCATTTTCTATGGTCTTTACTTAGTGCCTTCGTGCCTTAGTGGCTATCAAAAACCGATAGGAGAAACAAAAATGAAAAAGACAACATTCGCAGTAATAGTCGGCAATCGCGGATTCTTCCCTGATGCCCTCGCAAAACAGGGAAGAAAAGACATTCTTGAAGTCCTGACGAAAAACGGCTTCAACTCCGTAGCCCTCTCGATGCAGCAAACCAAATACGGCGCCGTCGAAACCTATGCCGACGCAAAAACGTGTGCCGAGCTTTTCGCAAGGAACAGCGAAAAAATCGACGGCATTATCGTCACCCTGCCCAACTTCGGCGATGAAAAGGGCGTCGCCGAGGCAGTCAAACGCTCCGGCCTCAACGTCCCAATCCTCGTTCAAGCCGAGCCGGAC
>JAFGTU010000516.1 GCA_016933985.1 Sedimentisphaerales bacterium
CCGGCCTGACCGTCGGGCGTCTTTCCCGTCCATATCGCATCGTTGGCAATCCGCCAGAACTGGGCGAGGCTGCCCATTTGGCCGCCCAGCACCTCTTTGGCGAGTATGGGGAAAATGGCGATGGCGCCCGCGATGAACATCAAGAACATCCACGGCGAGCAGACCTCCGCAAACTGTGCGAGCTTCTTGAATCCGAGGATCGCCAATGTCACTACAACGGCGCCGACGCAAATGACGACGAGGACAAACCTGATATCCGTCGGGACCCATCCTGTTTGTTCGGGTATTCCGAAGGGAATTCGGACAGCCGAAGCGGATACGGTTATCATGCAGCCCGCCAGGATGCAGAACAGAACGGCGTTGAGGATGTTGTAGATCGTGGTTGTGACGGGGCCGGCTATCTTGCGAAGATACCAGTACAAAGTCAGGCGGGTGCGCACGGCTATCGGGGCGCAGACGAAGGTCCAGGTCAAGACCGCCAGGAGGTTGCCGAGGAGCAGGCCGACGAATATGTTGTATGCGGTTGCCCCCCAGGCCACAAACAAGGCGCCGATGACAAACTCGGTCCCGGCGACATGCTCGCCGGCATAGACGCCGGCGAAGTGCTTGCCGGACTGCAGCTTGTCCTCGGAGACAGGCTCACGTTCAAATTCGTAGAGGGCATCCAATCCTTTTATAACGGCGATCTCGCTTTCGTTGGCCATAACTGTTCCTTTCCGTTCCAACCTTTCTCAGAACCGAGCTATTATTTTTTCAGACACGGACTAACGCTGATTTATACTGTTATTAGGAAAATGGTGTGCGGAGCACACTCCACCGGTGTTGTTATTTCTCGAATCATGCACTAACTTCTAAGACTCGTGACTTCTTCTTCGTAGTCCCTCACTTCCTTGAGCCACTGCTCCTGGGCGGGGACGCCTTGGTTGGTGCAATAGAAATCCCAGACTGCTCCTGCGGGCAGGGTCTTGATTTCTTCGAGCATCGCCAGCCGGGTAGTGAAGTCGCCGCTATCCTCGGTCTCTTGCAGCAGCTTCGTCGGCTCCAGCAGCGCCATCAGCAACGCCTTAATCATACATCGCGTTCCTATCCCCCACGCGGCAACTCGATTGATGCTTGCGTCGAAGAAGTCCAAGCCGATATGGACGCGATCGAGATAGTCGCCTCGGACCAGCTCGGCAGCAAGGGCCTTCAGCTCATCGGAAAGAATTACCACGTGGTCGCTGTCCCATCGCACCGGCCTGCTGACGTGGAGCAGTATCTCATCGACGAAGGTCATGACGGCTGATATTTTGTCGGAGACAACCTCGGTAGGATGGAAATGGCCGGTGTCGAGACAGAGCAGGGTCTTGTTGGCAACGGCATAGCCCAAGTAGAACTCGTGCGAGCCGACGACGTAACTCTCCGAGCCGATGCCGAAGAGCTTGCTCTCGACGGAATCAAGCAGGCAGGTCTTGTCGGCCTTCTCGGCGAACATCTCATCAAGGGATTTCTTCAGCCTCTCGCGCGGACCTTTGCGGTCTATGGGTATATCCTTGTAGCCGTCGGGGATCCACATATTTGTAACGCAGGGCGTGCCGAGGGCCTTTCCCATAGCTGCACCGATTCTTCTGCACGCGATACCGTGCTCGACCCAGAATTTTCGTATTGACTCATCGGCGCTGGAGAGCGTAAAGCCGGTCTCGGCTTTGGGATGGGCGAAGAAAGTGCCGTTGAAGTCCATGCCGAGACCGTTCGCCTTGGCCCAGTCTATCCAGGCGGCGAAGTGCTTTGCCTCCAATTCGTTGCGTTCGACTTTCCGGTCTGTTTCTGCGTAGCTTGCGTGGAGATTGAGGCGGTGGCTGCCGGGTATCAGGCTCAATGCCTTTTCGATATCGGCCCGCAGCTCGTCAGCGGTCCGGGCCTTGCCGGGATATGCGCCGGTGGCCATTATTCCGCCGCCGTCAAGCCCCTCTTCTTTGACCTCGAAGCCGCCGACATCATCGCCCTGCCAGCAGTGCAGGGAAATGGCTATCTCTGCCAACCTGGCCATCGCGGCATCGCTGTCCACGCCGAGCTCTGCATAGCGTTCTTTTGCGGCCTGGTATGCACTTTCAATCTTTTGCGAATCGCTCATGGCCAGTCGATCTCCTTGAGAGTAAAACCTGGGGCAAAACCCCAGCCTAAATGTTTGGCGGTCTATTTGTTTTGTAGGGCCTCTTTGTCGAGCAGTTTCGGGAATTGGGCGTGGGGTTCGGTTTGATACCAGTATGCGACCGACGAGAGGTCGTCTTTCAGGGGCAGGTATCTTCCGCCGCTTTGCCAGCCGAGGGCCTGTATTGTCACTCGGAGGTCTTCGTCGAACCTGATCGGGTCGGTAATGTGCCAGCGGTAGAGTCCGAACCTCGGCTGATCGCCCATAATCACCTGGGGCATGCCGGTGTAGGCCGTATTATATTCGAGGTATCCGCCGCCTTTGGGATTGTCGAAGCCATAAGAGCCGCAGAAATAGTCCTCGGTTCCGGTGCCGCAGATTGTGGGGAACTTCGCATCGCCGTCCATAAAGAACTTAATCTCCCCCTCGCCCCACCAGCCGGGACTGTTCGAGCCCCAGATTATGTAGGTGCCGACGTACTGGCCCTTGCCTTTTATACCTTCGACGATTGTATAGTCGGTTCTATCAGGCAGGGGATTGACTCGCCGAAACTGGGCGTGCAGGTAGGCCATATCTTTAGGGACGTCGGTCAGAGTGTAGTCCACTTGATAATACAACGTCATATCCTTGTCGGCGATATTGCTCATTGTAATCTTGCACCGCTTGCGGAAGGGCATCGCCCAATAGCAGTTGAAGCCGCTCTTGGGATTGACGCAGACCGCTAAGGAGTTGACCTTTGTATATTGGCCCATCCCGCAGGCGAAGAAATCGCCGGCGGGGCACTCGACGGAAGGCTCTTCTTCGCCGTCCCAGTATATCCGCAGGATATTCATCCGGTTGTCACCCGTTGGGGTCATCCAGATATGTTGGATGACTCCGGGGCCTTCGATATCGGCCATCTGAAATGTTGTGCCGGCCTCTATCCTCACGGAGGGGGAGACCTTCCATCCCTGGCCCAATTCGCGGGCGGCGTTCTGGCCGGTGCCTTCGGTGGCCATTCCTCCCTTGCCTTTTTCGCCGGTGAGGTTTTCCGGGCTGACCGAGCGCGTCCTGGCGTCGGACAATCGAGGCAGGCTACCCATGCCCGCCGTCACGCCGTTGAAGCCAGAGGCCTTGCCGCCTCCGTTACAGCCGCTCATCAAGACCAAAGCCAGCAAAGCCACACAAAGCAATGCAGCGCAGCAACACTTCTGACCGGTCAATTCTTTTGCTTGTCTCATGATGTGCCTCCTTGCAAAAATCATTCACTAATCAATTCTCGTACATCGCCAGCAGCGTCTTCTCTGCGGCGTCTGTCCACAAGCCGTCTTTCAGTTTCGCCCCGACTTGGGGGAGTTTTTCGCTCAGCTCTTCGAGCCGGGTCAGTCCAAGTCCTTTACAGGCGGGATAGACAATTATTTTACCGGCGATTGTCCTGTTTTCAACAGCTCTTATTCCATCGACGGCGCCGTCAAGCCCGCTGACGGCGGCGACGCTGACGTTGGTATCGAGCCGGCCCGACTCGGTCTTGGCCAGCATCCGCTTCATATCGTCGAGGGTCGAGCCGCTCGTCCCGATAAGATAAAGCCGTTTCTCGATGTAGGTATCCAGGTCAATTTCTCCGGCGACCGTGGCGGGGATGCCGGCAAAGATATTTATCAGGCCCTTCTCCGCAGCGCCGTGGATCGATGCCGCTACCAGGGCCGGTATGGGGGCCATTATGGCCGTATAGTCGAACTTCTCGGAAGTTTCTTGTTTCGTCGGATTGAATGTTTCGTAATGCACGTCGTTCTTTCGGGCGAGGGGGGCTGCGACCCTGCTGAGGATATCGAGGCGGTTGTCGTCAACGTCGCTTGCATAGACGCTGACTCCCTCGACACCCTGGCAGATGTTTCGTATGACGTGCATCATGCCCATTGGCCCGCCGGCGCCGATTACGTTAATCTTATCGCCGGGGCGAATTTCGTCGGTCGGGGGGATAATTTCCATTGACTCTGCCGGGTCCGAGCCGGTCGTACCGATTATTCGGATTCCGCCGTAGTGGACTCTGCCGATCATTGTAACGATGTTTCTGCCGAACGTGCCGCCGCACTGAGCGACATTCAGTATCCCGTTGAGTGCCACCTTTCCAAATAGCGTTTCGACAGTTTTCGGGTCCGAGCCGAAGTAGATGACCTCGTCGAAGCCGGCGTCCTTGAGGGCTGAGATGTCGTTGACCTTGTCAATCTGAATGCCGAATTGGGCTGGCGGCTGGGACGGCGATATCCAGGTGATGCTGCCGGGCTTGCCGAACCGCTCGAAAAGATGCGTAAGGCCTTCTCTTGGGATATCGCCATCCGATACCACAAGCATTCTGCCGCCTTCTTTTATCCTGGTCCGCTCGATGGAGACATAAGCATCTTCGACACATGCCCAGGGCTCGACGAGCGCTACGGCCGAGCCTGAGAGATCTTCGCCCACCGGCAAAAGCATCGACTCGCCTTCGGGGGAGGTGATCACCCTCTTATCCATCAGGACGTATTCCTGCAGCGCCCCTTCGAAGTTGTATCCGAAGGCCCCGTTGGTGGTCGGCGTGCGGAGCCAGCGATAGTCGGTCTGGACCAGGTATCGCCGGCCGACTTTGAAATCCTCGACGCCCTCTCCGACGGCGGCGATCCTGACGACGGTCTCGTGGCCGGGGACGGTCGGGGCGTCGCCGGGGACGTAGCTTGGGATTTCAGCGAGGACCTTCTGTTCGATGCCGGCGACTATCCTGCTCTTGCGAACGTGGCTTGAGAATTGCTTGAGCAGCTTCAAATCGGAAAAGCAAAGCCCGACCGCCTCGACCCTGGCAAGAATCTGAAACGGGCCGGGATCGAAGACCTCCTTCGATTCGTTCAAGACAAGCTCGTCAGGTCCGACCAACTGCACTGCACACTGAGTTTGGGGTGTTGTCATATTTCGTATTGCGTATTGCGCTTAGCCACCGCCGGCACGGCGGCGTATCTCGATATTCTACATTCGTCTCTCATCCCTGCTGCTGGATGCACTTGACAAATTTACTATCTCCAAGATCTCTTTCGACTTAGATTCTTCACTTAGCCCGCGGAGTTTATCTTCGTCTCGCGGGTTGAGGGAGGCACCGAGGTTTCGGTAGAATTTGTTTTTCTGTTCGACGTTCTCGAAGTTTCTTGCGGCCCAGTCGCTTACGTAGCCGAGGCCGCATTTTTGCTGGAGGACCGAATGGGCATAGACGATATGCGCGCCATTGAGAAATATGGGGGCCAGGGGCCTTAATTCTTCCGTATCGAAATCATCGACGAACTTCTGGCCGGGGCTGTTCATCTCGGTGCCCATGACGACTGGCAGGCCGAGCCTCTCGGCTAACTCGACGACGGCATAGAGATTGGCCAGCTTTGCGTCTTTCGCGCCTGGGGTATAGTTGCGGTCGGGGATTACGTTTATCGCGGCGGCTCCTGTGTTCATTGAGACTTCGAGCAGCTCTTCGATATCCTTTTCGCCTTCGCTGGTTCCATCCAGCCAGGTTAGGACTGGAATTCCGCCCGCGGCGGCCACGAACCGGTTCATATCTGCCATTAGAGGAAATGCCCCTTTGTCCGGCTGGACGTACCCGACGCCGCCTCGCTTCATAGTCTTTGCCCGGATAGCGTCGAGGATGCCCCTGTTCTCAGGCAGCCATGACGGGGCGACTTCGACGCCCAGCTTCTGCGACCAAAACTCGGCAAGTCCCTGGTCGTTGCCGAACAGCTCGTTTGCTTTTCTGGCGTAGGCGAGGCACATGTGCCTTTCGGTGGCGTTGCCGGAGGGGGTGAGCACCTGGACATCTCGCTGGTAGTCAAGCTCGACCGGCCGCAGGTGTTCGTTGACGCGGCCCATCAGCTCGCGGTTTCTCTGCTGTGCTATGTTGCGTAGGTTCAGCAGGAAGTTCTTCTCGGGGCCTTCGAGCCTGGCTCGCGGAAAGCCTACGCCCATGTGGTATGTTATGCCCGGCTCTCCCGGCGAGGTCATCACGCGCGTCGCGAATTCAGGCACGAATACGCGGCTCTCAAGGCCCGCACAGCCTTTGAGGCCCAGGAGTCGGGCGGCATCGAGAAATTCTTCGAGCGCGTCGAGGACGTCGAAATCCGCCACCCCCGCGACGCCCAGACCGCGCTTGCGGGCCAACCATGCAAATTTGCTCGGCGAATAGCCGTAGGTGTTGTAGGAAAAAAACGTATGGCAGTGGATGTTGACGTCGGTGCCAATCTGCGGCAGACTGACTTTGCCCATATCAGCCAACTCGCAAAGCCCCGCCAATGCCCGCTTTCTCTCAACGGCCTCGAAACTATCCAACTGACCTTCAAGCTCTTCAATCATATTTCGCAAGGGGCGGGACCATCTCACTGTTTGGTTTTCTGATATTGTTCTTCCCAGACCGCGGTGTCCTGCGGCTGGTATTCCTTCAGGGCGAAGGATTTACGGACTATCTTTCTCGCATCGGCCAGCGACTTGATTTGTCCCGTGGCGATTGCCTGCATGAGAATATTTCCGCTGGCGGTGGCCTCTATCGGGCCGGTGACGACCTTTTTGCCAAGTGCGTTGGCGGTGAACTGGCAGAGTAGCTCGTTCTGGATACCGCCGCCGACGATGTGCAGGACGTCGATTCTGTTGCCGGTAGCGTCCTCGATGTACTCCATCACCGCGCGATACCGCAAGGCCAGGCTCTCCAATATGATCCTGATGATTTGGCCCTTGTCGTCGGTGGTTTGCTGGCCTGTTTTGGCCAAGTGTTCGTTGATGCGTTTGGGCATATCGCCCGGCGCCAGAAAGGCGCTGTCGTCCACAGTCAGACGGCCTGCAAACGGCTCGGCCTCCTGCGCTAAAGCAGTCAATTCATCGTAGGTGAATTCCTCACCTTGCTTTTGCCACTTCCTTCTACATTCCTGCATCAGCCAGAGGCCCATTATATTCTTGAGCAGGCGAACCGTATTCTTTACTCCGCCTTCATTTGTGAACTCATACCGGAACGTCTTATCGCTGATGATCGCCCTGGGTATCTCCACTCCCATCAGGCTCCACGTGCCGGAGGAAAGATAGGCCCAATTCCCGTCGCCGGCGGGGACGCCTACCACCGCCGAGGCCGTATCGTGCGCCCCCACGGCAATAACCGGAATAGGTCCGCAGCGAAGCCCAACGCCGATCTTTGCGCCCAACTGCCCGACAACCGTCCCGGGCTGGACGACTTTCGGAAGGATATTCATCGGCAGTGACAGCCCCTCCATAATCGCCTTTGACCACTGCCCCGTCCTCATATCCATAAACTGAGACGTGCTTGCGAGGGTGTATTCTGCAAATATCTTTCCGCACAGATAGTAGCTCACCAAATCGCCGATGAATACCAGGTTTTTGGCCTTGGCCAACGCGATAGAATTGGCTAATCGCATTGCCAAGAGTTGATAGAGGCTGTTAAGCTGCATGAACTGTATGCCGCTGTTCTCGTAGATATCTCGCTTGGGCATCAACTCATAGGCCTTCTTCCTCATTTCATTTGTCCGGCTGTCGCGATAGTGATAGGGATTCTCGACAAGCTCTCCGGATCCGTCCAGCAGGCCGAAATCGACGCCCCAGCTATCGACTCCGATTCCCCAGACCTGGGCGCCTGCGGCCTTTGCGGCCTTGGCTATCCCGACCTTGATTTCGCTCATTAGCTTCTCGAAATCCCATTTCAGCGCCCCATCCTCGTCTATGGGCCCATTGCCGAATCGATGAATCTCCTGCAGGATAAGCTTTTCCGCTGAGACCGACCCAATCATCACCCTGCCGCTCTCGGCCCCCAAGTCAACGGCGATATACTTCTTGATTTCCGCCATAATAGATTCCTCTTAAAATCAACTCATACTGCCCGCTTTCAACTTCTTGCCATATACAGTGTCAATCAGTGTGAACCTGTGCAATAGGTATCAGTGTCATAAAATCAAACCGGTCAGGCTGACTTATATATCAAATCCGCCCCTTCTGCAAACGCAAAATCCCCGGCTGGGCAGGTGCAGAGAATCCCCGCGATCGGTTCAAAAGGCTATCGCCGGGCTCTTGAGGTGGTTATATCCCCGGGGCGACCCTGTTTGGCTGGAAGCGGAGCTTTGCCTGGCCGATCAGGTAGAAACTACCTGTGATCAGGATTAAGTCCTCTTTGCATACGGCGGCCTTCGCGAGCTGCAGAGCTTCGCCAAGTGTCAATGCGGTCTGGCACATCTTGCCGCATATCTCGGTATAGAGGTCGGCCAGGTCCTGGGGCAACATCGCTTTCGGGGAGTTGCTGCGGGTAAAGATGACTTTGTCGGCCCCGTACTGCAACATGCTGAGAATCCCGTGGATGTCTTTATCTTTGTTGCACCCAAAGATGACAATCATTGAGTCGTAAGGAATATTCTGGCCCACGGCGTAAATCAGGGCATTGATACTTGCGGCGTTGTGAGCGGCGTCGATCATTATCCTCGGGTCGTCGCAGATCATCTCCATCCGGCCCGGAAGCGAGACTTGCCCTAAGCCATGTGCGGCTTTTTCGTTGTCTATCTGATAGCCGCTCGATTTGAGCTTGTCGAGCATTGCCAAAGCCAGTCCGCAGTTGATCGCCTGGTGTTTTCCGTGGAGGGGCACACGCACGTGCTCGAACCTGCTGGTCGGCGTCGTCAAGCACACTCTTGTATGGGGCCCATCCTCGCGCGATGTCTCGAAACGATGCGAAAAGTCTATGTCACTGCCCGTGATGCTCAACGGCGCGTTGACGGCTTCAGCTTCGGATTTCAGGACCTTCATCGCCTTGGCTTCCTGCTGAACGGTAACTGCAGGGACTCCCCGCTTAAAGATGCCGGCCTTTTCCTTTGCGATACTGTCGATTGTCTGTCCGAGCTGGCTCTGATGGTCGATGCTGAGGCTCGTTATTCCGACCACTTTCGGCTTGATAACGTTCGTGCTGTCCAGCCTACCCCCCAAGCCTGTTTCTATAACGCCGATATCCACTTTCACATCGGCAAAATGCAAAAACGCCAACGCCGTCATTATCTCGAAAAAGGTCGGTGGGTCGTCCTTGCCCATCTTCTCCAGAGGCGCGTGGATGCGGTTTAGCAGCCGGTACATATCCCTTTCACTGATCATTTCCGAGTTGACCGCGATCCGTTCGTGGAGGTTGACGAGGTGCGGCGAGGTGTACAGCCCGACCTTATAACCATTCGCCTCCAGCATTTTGCCGAGCATTGTGGCCGTAGAGCCCTTACCTTTTGTGCCGGCTATATGGGCTGTATCGATTTTCTTATGGGGATTTCCCAGAAGCGAAAGCAGCTTCTCCATCCGCTTAAGGTCGAAGGTATTGGCGTTATAGCGAACATTCGCCTGTTTTTCGTAGTCCGTCCGCGCAAAAAGATAGTCCACAGCCTCTCTATAGCTCCTGAACGCCTTCTTGGTCTCGACTTTAGCTGTTTTGGAGGAGGAGGACTTCTTAGTTCGTTTCTTTCCAGTTGTTCGTACGGGTCCTACCATATAAGAACACTTGATTCTAACAGTCTGCCGCATGTGAGTCAATCTTGAAAGAGGCCGCAGAACATGGAAATCGTAGGGGCAATCTATAACCTACATCACAGACACAGGTTACAAACGGCTTTTATTTTCGTCTTTTCAGCAAATAGGGCCATCTCATTAGCAATACTTAACATATCATTAAGCTACATTATACAGAGGCATTTGACTGCCCCCTCTCGCCGATACATAGTCCGAGTGGTCGAACACGCAGGCCACGACTCCCCCGACAATCGCAAGGCCGAGTTGAAACGTCGCGCGGGCTGACATAGGTTTCAACTGGAAGACAGTAATAAGCGTTGGTCCATTTGACGGCAAAGCCACAGCAGCTTTATCATGGCGGGCCGGGATGTGAACCCGTGTCTAATCTTTCTGACTTTGTAACCAATCTCCACAAAATCGCGCGACAAAATTGTCAGGCCGGTTTATCCGGCGTATCGCATCACCTCGCGTGACTTCACGCCCTTGAGCGCACAATTGTATTTATTAGCAACTCGCACTTGCAGATTTGTCGTAACGTAATTATATTGTCCGAGACCCCCACGTACGACAGGTCGTCTATGGGGATGTGATGCGCCAAGATTGTGTGATTCGGCCGACTCTCAAGGCTGTGACAGGTTCTTGAAGCTATCGCTGTGGACCAGGACCGGCATCGAAGCGCGCACAACCAGGAAGCAGGAATGCCGAAACGTAAAGACATTAGCAAGATTCTGATAATAGGCTCCGGGCCCATAGTGATCGGGCAGGCCTGTGAGTTTGACTATTCTGGGGCCCAGGCGTGCAAGGTCCTCCGCCAGGAGGGCTATAAGATCGTTCTGGTCAACAGCAACCC
>JAFGTU010000517.1 GCA_016933985.1 Sedimentisphaerales bacterium
CCATCGACGTCCGCCCCCCGCCCCGGGCCGCGGCCGGGCAAATCAAGATCGAAGTATATAGCCGCCTCACAAGCATCAACAACAGTGTTGTTTGCAAACGTCAGGAATGCCTCGTCCTTGACCTGCGCTACGTGCTGAGTGTTATAGAAAGTATTGCGGGCCATAACATAATGCCTGCCTGCGCCGGCGGAGATTACGTTTGTCTCGCCGGAGGCACCGTTCCACTGGTCTTTAATGATGTTGCGGAATGTGTTGCCCTCGATGTGAACATCGCTCTCAAGGTCGAGCGCATCATCCCCACTGCCCAGAAACGTATTGTTGAGAATCTGCGGAATCGGATTCGGACGGGAGGGCCCATCGACATCGACAGCGTCGTTGTGGCCTTTAGCCAAGCCGAAGACGTTGTTCTCAATGATAAACCAGCCCGTATCGCCGGCCCGGCCCCAGATGTGCTCGCTCATATTGTCCGTGCTCGGCGGTTCACCGGGGTCGAAAATGTCGGTGAACCAGCAGTTGCGCACGATCAGCGACGAATCGAGCGTGCGGATGCGCCGTCGCTCGGTATGGTCGAGCGTCGAATGTTCCACCAGCAGATTCGAGTTCACCACGCCGATCATGCCGTTATCGGTCTGTCCGTATTCGAGGACGGCGTGCGAGATGCGATTGTCCGTTGTCGTATCAACAAACTGCAGACCACTCCACGGCCCGGACGCGCCCGGCATACTCGTAAAGCGTATCGACTCATACTCCAGGCCGTCGGCAGCGAGTGTGCCGTTGACAATGATCCTCGTATCAGGCTCGAAGAACACGGTAACCCCGGGTTCGATGGTCAGCGTCACCCCGAAAGGCACGGTGAAGTCGGCGGTTATCCGGTAAGGCCCCTCTGCAGCGGTCCAAACCGTATCCGCTGCCAACTGGCCGGTTTGTTTCCACGCTTTTACCGAACCGAACGGCAGGGCGCCCATATCCGCCCGCGTCGAATCCGGGTCTGGAGGCGACGAGGGATCGCCGGCGTCAATGCACGGCGATTCGGCCTGAAGGTTGTAATCGTGGCCCGACCGACTGACAAACAAGGGATCAGAGTGAATGTTGCCCGTCCCGGGCCACACTTCGTCGAAGAGGTCGGAATAAGAGATGTGGATATCCGATTCGAGATACGGCGACTGACAATCGACCGGATTGGTTGCGTCGATGATGCAGTTGGTGACATTCCAGAAGATGCTGCCGCTCGTCTCGCCGTTCTTATTGTTCGACTGGATGCCCGCGTCCACAGTGGGAAGCGCCACTTCCGACGCAACGACGGTAGTGTGGTCCATATTGACAATCGCTGTTCCGTCGGCGTGGGCCTTGGCGCCGATGCTTACGACGGTCGGGTCTTCCGGACGCTTGTTGTTCTCAACGACCAGGCATCGATTGATAGTAGCCTGGCCGCCATAGACGCTGATTCCTTTGTCGTCGAAGTCACGGACAATGACATCTTCGATAGTGACAACAGCATCGAGGGTATCAATGCCATCGTCATTTCCCACTGCGACAACGCTGCCGGTCAGCTCAATATTTTTGCCCTCGCCGGCGGCCTGGAGATAGATTCCGTCGTCGTCGTTGGTGACGCCGTCTTCACGGTAGATGCCGAGCATCTCGATAATGTGCCCGTCCTCGAACAGAAAGTCGGTGCCAAGAATCTCCGGGCCCATAACGGATCGACTGAACAGGCAGTTGCGAAATTCGAGACTCCCGTCAGTGGCGTACATAGTCTTACCGGCAATATCGGTTATAAAAGTGTAATTGAACGTTACCGTCGCGCCGGCGACGCGAATCGCCGGGCCTTTGTCGGTATGTCCGATGTGCGGTGAATGTCCGGCGCGAGTAATATTGGTGTATTGATAAGTCGATGTCCCACCGACGTGATGAATCTCACCCCACGGAGCATAAGGATTGGCCGCGGTTATGGTAACAGGCCGCTCGGCGGTGCCGAGTGAATTCAATGCGCCTTCAACGTCGATATCGACACCGCTCTGGCTCAACGGCGTACTCGTTCCGTCGATGAGCACGAGCGTGCCGGGATTGAGCGTCAGCGTCACCCCGGCGGGAATCGTGAAGTCACCGCCTGTCACGTAATAAATCCCGTCCCAGGTTTGCGAGCTGCTCAGGGGCTGCGTGATAACCGTAATAGGCTCGCCGACCAGGTCAGTGACAAAACAACTGTCCTTGACGCCGCCGATATCGGCCGTAAGCGTGAAATCGCCGCTGCCGGTGAAGGTAACAAGCTCGCTGCCGCGGCCGTTATAGAGTCTCACCTCGTCAACTGAAAGACCTATGCTTGGATTATCATCCGCGGAAAGTGTCGCCAGGCCGTCCCACAGATCACGATCAATGCGCCCGTCGTCGCCGACGGCCTCCACCCGAACAAGCATTGGAATACCCGGCAGGTAGCTGTCGCGGGCAATGAGTCTCACCGGGCCATCCGGAACGGCGCCATTCGGGTAATCGTTAGTCGTGCCGGTGTCGTACCAGATATCGATATATCCGCTATCGACCTCGCCGCCGCTGCCGTTCGGGCCGTCGAAAGCCTGCACAATAACTCGATTTATCCCCGGATTTAGCGACCCCGCACCGACCGTAGGCAGGATGCCCAAAAGTTCCAGGTCAAAGCTGATATCACCGTTGTCCGGGGCCAACTGATGAATCTCGACGGCAAAGACGTTTGTACCCTCGTTAAGGCGGCTCACTTCCACGGAATAGTAGAAGAACGTGTACTCATCGGGTTGGCCAACGTTCACAAGGGCCGTGGTGAGGTAGTCGATATCGCCTGCGGGCAGATTGCTCCTGGCATTTTCGATCTCCACGCCATTGAGATAGACAACAGCTCCATCGTCGGCCTTGATCCCAAGCTGCAGGCTGGCATAGCGCGATACATCATTGGCCTCGAATGTGCGGCGGAAATAGGTCGTTATGAAGTGGGCGTCGTCAGGACCGCTATTGACCACGGTTGCCTCGGGATAACCCTGGCCGGCATCGCCATAGCCTAATTCAGCGGGCCCCTCGGACCACAATGAATCGTCGTAGTCGGGATGAGCATACCAGTCCAAGCCGTCGGCGGACGTGCCGCCGTCGGACCCGTCATCGAGGTACTTCCAATCAGAACCTCGCTCGACGATTATCTCTGAAACGCCTGCGGCGCCGCCGAAGTCCCACGTTCCGTCAACCGGAGACCACTCGGCGAATTGCCCGTTAACCAGAACCGACCGCGTCTCGATGGAATTTGCCGTGCCGGACAACGTGAACGAGTCGGTAGTGGTTTGGTAATACCCGCTGACAACAGGTAAATCACTGTTGATGCTGAATTCCAACGGGATCAGCCCCAGAACGTGTGCATTGCGCTGGGCGACAAAGTCCTTGATCCTCTGAATCGTGCCATCCGGGACAAAGTCGCCGATAAGCTCATCCAGGAACGGATCAAACTGCTCGGCGGAGAACGTCGTTTCAATCAGCTTCTTCAAGTGGAAGTAATAGCGGCCGACAAACTCAGGATGCTCCAGGAACCGCTTAATTGTGTCCAGGTCGCTGGCCCGGAAAATGCCCCGCGTCGCACTGCTGCCGTTGTAACCGAATATAGAGTCCAGATCGTGGGCGACAACAATGAAGCGAGGATCCTCGATGCCCTGATACGTATAATAGTCGTCGCCGTAACCATTTGCCAGAGACGTTTCATTATTCTCCATAAAGGCGTTTAGCGCAAAATAGAGCAGCCAGTTCTCTACGTTGATTACTCTTCGAACCTCCTGGACGTAGTTGCTGTCCGGCGCCCTGTCAATAATCCAGCAGGCCTTGATCAGCCTGGAGAAATCATCCGCCGCGGTGTTTGTTCTCTTGAGGTAGCTGTAGCGATAATTATCGGGGTTAGTCCCGTCGTAGCTCCAGTCCGCTGGCCCCGCGTCGCGCATACATTTGTAGGCATCGCCCTGGTCGTCATCCGGGAAGTTGTAGCTGATGAAATCACTATCTACAACTTCCATGTGGACATAGGAACCGTACATTTCACTGTTCGTAACAGCCATATTCTCGCCGTTGAGCCGCACTTGAACGGCGGTGGCCTTGGGCTGGGGCAGGCCGGATAATCGTGCGACGGCATTCCCGGCCAACTGAATGTACGTGTTCTTCGTGTTCAGATTAATGGCGCTGACGCCCTCCCACTTGCGATCGTTCGGGAAGTTCACTCGGTAGTTGTTCGGCGGATCGTTCCGCGAGCCGTGCCCGCGATTGCGGACGCCGCAATTATAGCGAACCTTTATATCCACGCCGTCAACGCTTACAAACGTGGCGTTCATCTGGGCATCGCTGTTATACTCGCCCCCTGCTCCGTCGCCGATATCCAGGATTCTGCCCTTCTCCATCTGGCTGAATATCAGATAATAGATGGGC
>JAFGTU010000066.1 GCA_016933985.1 Sedimentisphaerales bacterium
TCCCTTCCCAAAAGGCGGCGACCCTACCCGATTCACAGGCGTCCGCGAACAGGTCCTCGAATTGCGAAATAATACCCCTTACGCAATATCCACCGGCATTGGCGGAGTTGTCTATGAAATCTGCTGGTACATGCGAGGCCTCGAGCGATGGTTCATCGACATGATAGAGAACCCGGCATTTTGCGAGGCCCTCCTCGATCAAACTCTCAAATTCTGGCTCGACTACTTCACCGCCTTCTTGGCCGAGATTGGCGACATCATCGACGTCGTGATGATAGGCGACGACCTCGCCGGCCAGGCAGGACTGCTGTTCAGCCCCGATTTCTATCGAAAGATAGTAAAGCCAAGACAGAAAGAACTCGTCCAGCACATAAAATCCCTCACCTCCGCAAAAATCTGGTACCATACATGCGGCTCCGTCGCCTCCTTGATACCGGACCTGCTCGACAACGGAATCGACATCCTAAACCCCGTACAGATCAGCGCCGAGAATATGGACCCGCGGGAACTAAAAGCTAAATTCGGCAACAAGCTCGCATTCTGGGGCGGCGCAATCGACACCCAGCACATCCTGCCGACCGCGTCTCCCGAGGAGGTGCGGGAGCACGTCCGAAGAAACATCGAAGCACTCAAACCGGGCGGCGGATACGTATTCAACAATGTCCACAACATCCAGCTCGGCGTCCCGCCTGAAAATATCGTCGCCCTTTTCGACGCCGCCTACGAATACGGATTCTATTGACACCGGCTTGAACATTACTTGCACCAACGGCGTAATCTCATCATGCGTAAATCCGAAGAGCAATCCACCAAACGCAAAGAACTCGCTGATCAGGGCATCTACCTGAAGGGCCTCGCCCTCGGCTCCCTCGGCTTCTGTACCCGCTCCGCGGTGGATGTCAACGGAGGCGGGGCTGAGTGGCTCGAAGTCGTCGAGATGGACCTGAACCTCACAAAACGCCATCACCGGCTGCACGGAACACGCATCATCCACGTAAGCGACCTCCATCTGAGCAGAACCGTCAAAGCGGACTATCTCACCCGATGCATCGAGCGTATCAACCTTCTTGAAGCAGATATTGTCCTGCTCACCGGCGACTATATCACCTACGACATTCTCGGTAAGTACAGGAAAAAGGTCGCCGGACTGCTCGGCGGAATCAAAAGCCGGTTCGGCGCGTTCGCCTGCCTCGGAAATCACGACTACGGCGTGAAAGTAATGATGCCTCGAAAGCGAAATTACATGCTCCTCGAATTCATTTCCGACCTGAAGGGAAACGGAATTAACGTCCTGAGAAATGAGTCCGCCTTGCTCGACATTCACGGCGAAAAGCTCCGCCTTGTCGGTCTCGGCGACCTCAAGGCCGGAGATTTCCATCCACAGAAAGCTTTTGCCGACGCATCCAACGGCGATGTAACCGTCGCACTCATTCACAATCCCAAGGGTGCCGAGTATCTCGACGAATTCGACGTCGATGCCGTCTTCAGCGGCCACACACACGGCAAAATCTCAAGATTCCCCCACACGCACCTGCTGAACATTAAAAAGAGAAAATTCCACGCCGGAATGTACAAGGTCAACGACACGGTGCTATATGTCAATAGAGGACTTGGAAGGGTGGGGAGAATGAGGTTCTACGCAAGACCGGAAATAACCATCCTCACCCTTCGCTGACTCAACCTGCATCTGCCTGACCCGCGTATCCGAGAATCAAATGCCGGCTTCGAGATCGGCAAGAATGGTCTTGGCCTTGGCGATCTTGTTGCCCGTGGGGCCCTGCCAGTTGAGTTCTGCATTTCGCTTGAGCAGGTCCTCGATTTTTCTGCACGCCAGCAGCACCGTAGCGTGGTTCTTGCCCCCCATGAATCTGCCGACCTCGCACGACGACATCTTCGTATGCTTTCGCGTCAAATACATGCTGAAATGCCGCGCCAGAGCGACAGTCCTGCCTTTTTTCGATGAGTGAATATTGGCGGGCGTCAGTCCGAAATAGGTGGCTACGGACGATTCAATGTCTGATATGTGTACGATAGGGTCCGTCCTGGCCAGATGTTCCGCCAGGACGGCTTTCGCCATTGCCAGGCTCACCTTCTGGTTCTGCAGAGAAGCGAACGCAACCAGCTTGATTAGTGCGCCTTCGAGCTCGCGAACGTTGGTCCGAAGGCTCTCGGCAATGTACCTTATTACGCTTTCCGGCACGTGGTCCGCGGGGCTGTTATCACACTTTCGACCGAAGGATTTCCCCGTCATCGTTTCGGCATAGCGTCGGCAGATTTCGCAGCGGGTATTCAAATCCGGAGTATCGATCTTAACGACCATTCCAGATACGAAACGGTTGACCAGCTTCTCCGAAAGCTGGCCTATCATCTTGGGATGAGCATCTGAGGCCAGAACAACCTGCTTGCCCGCAAGGCTGATTGTATTGAACGTATGGAGAAACTCCTCCTGCATCGAAGGCTTGCTCGCGAGGAAATGGATATCATCGATGGCCAGCAGGTCCGTCTTTCGCAATCGGTTTCGGAAGCTATCGAGTTTCTTCAGTTTCAGCGCGAGGATGAATTGATTGGCGAACTCCTCGGCCGAGAGATACAGCCAATTGGTTTGCGGGCGCTTTACGGATATTGCATTGCAGATTCCCTGCAGCAGATGCGTCTTTCCAACGCCGTATCCCCCGTGAACAAAAAGAGGGTTAAAGGGGCTTTTCTCTTCTTCAACGATGACCCTTGCCGCGTTATACGCCAATTCGTTCGATGAGCCTACAACGAAAGTATCCATGCTGAGCTTGAGCCGTTTGCCGGAAGCCTTCTGCGCCCCGTGCGTCCCGTCCCTCTGTGACGTCGAGCGATTACAGGACTTTTCGACCAGTTGGGCCTGGCCGTCCAATTGCGTTCTTCGCTGATGGCCGCAAAGCTCCGGATCGATGGCAATACTGATTGTTGCATCGGCCCCGGTGACCTGGCGGACCGCATCCGCCAGCTCCTTGAGGAAATGGCTCTCGATCCAGCCCCCGATGAAAAGGTTTGGCACGCCGACTTTCAGATAGCCGGCGACAAGCGTGAACTTCGTCGAGTTCTTGAACCAGATTCGATACTTCTGCGACCCTATCTTTTCGGCCAGAGTTTCGCCCAGAGCGCCGACCTGCGACTCCGTTATGCGGGCGGCCTCATCCGTGATTGTGCCCTGCATTGCTATTCTCCTCTATTTTGAGTTTTGAGTTTTAAGTTTTGAGCTTTCAGTTTTTTGTTTCACGCCTGTTAGAATGCTATTATTGCCCGATGGCAATGCAAATCAATTGTCTTTTGCGGTATTTCTTTTCCACACAAGACAGGTCCCTGTGGGTATTAGCTTTACGTGTGAAAAAAAAATTGTTTTTCACACGTTATGCACAGCACAAAATCGATTTGTGGAAAAGCTGTGGATTAGGTTTCGTCCATTTGATTCGGCGAACGAGTGATAAGACGCGGCGCACCTATACTGAAAACACGGATTCAACTGCACGAAGGGCCTACCCACGCGTGATGATTGCGACGTAGCCGCCGTCGTGGTCGAATTCATCGAAGCTTTTTTCACAAGAGGGGCTTTGGATGCAAGTCCCTGCTGTCGGGAGAATCAATTCCTCAAGTTCGAGTCTCAAGCCATCGTTCCGCCGTAGGAATTCTCGAATCACTTCACTGTTTTCCATTCTCAGGATGCTGCACGTGCTGTAGCAAATCTTGCCGTTGGGCTTGAGCATCGAGGCGGCTGTCCCCAGTAATCGACTCTGCGTCGCGGCGAAGTGCTCTATTACGGCGGGCTTGAGGCGATAGCGGGCTTCGACACGTTTGGCGAGCACGCCAGTGTTTGAGCAGGGCACGTCCAGCAGAACGGAGTCAAAAGGGGCTAATGCGGCTAATCGGACATCGATATCTTCATAGCCAACGATTTCTATGCTGGCTATGCCGAGCCGGGTCGCGTTTTCTTCAATTCTCCTCAGACGGTCACGATTGACGTCGGTGGCGACAATGTGGGCCGAGTCGCCGGTGAGTTCCGCCAATTGGGTAGTCTTTACGCCAGGCGCCGCGCACAAATCGAGTACCTTCCACCCCGGCTGAGGATCGAACATCATTACAGCGCGTGAGGCTGCAAGGTCCTGGACGCTAAAGAGACCGTCGGCAAAACCGGGAAGCTGCGTTATGGCTGATGCCGATTTGAGTCTTATCATGCTTAATGCCTGATTCCCGGCATTCGATGCTCGATTCTCGATGCTCGGTCGTTGCGAAAGGTGGGCAGGGACTATTTCAAAGTCGATATCCCCCTGTTGCAGTTTCTTTGCTAATTCCTGCGCGGTCGTTTTCAGCCGATTAGGTCTGAGATAGACGCTTGGCCTGCGGTTGGATGCAAAGCAGATATTGCACGCTATTTCAAAGCCGAATTCTTCGAGCCAATCGGCGATGAGCCATATCGGCAGCGAGAACGCAGTGCTTAAATAATCCGCCGGGCTCGATTCCGGGGCGGGCATGAATGAAGTATTGAACACGCACCCCGTCGATGGCGTCTGGGGAAGCGCGGCCTTGATGTCGGCGTCCGCAAGAGCGATTTGGCGATTGGCTATTCGCCTTGTTATATTGCGCAGGACTGCGTTGACGAAGCCGGCCTGTTTCTCTCCGGCCCGCGCCTTGGCATTCTCGACGGCTTCGTTGACGATTGAGTAGTCCGCGGTCTGCGGTCTGTAGATCAACTCATAAACAGCTATGCGAATGATATTGAGCAGCTCCGCCGATATCCTTTCCGCAGGACGCGATGAGAATGCCGTGATGACTGTGTCGATCGCCCCGCAGTTTCTTATTGTGCCGAAGACAAGATCGGTTGCACGCTGTCGCTCCGTGGTCTGGTCAAGAAGGCTGTCCAGGATTGGGCCGGCGTAGTCCCGTTCCGGGTCGGTTCGGCTGAGAACCTCGAGTGCGACGCTGCGCGCGGATTTGGATAGTTCGCGGCCCATGTTCTACTCATCGATCCGGACAAAGACATCGCCTGATTTTGTCTGTCGCCCGTTGACAAAGGCCCTGAAATTCATCAGAGGCGAGCCTGCCGGCTTGATCCTTGTGATTCTCAGGGCATTCGCGCCGCAGATTACCTCCAGGTTTTCGTCGAGCGTTCCGGGCGCCAGGCCTGCGGTATTCTGCGTCTGCATTTCCTGGGCCATTGCGATGATAACTCGCTCGGATTTGCCGGTTCGCCTGGAGATGTAGGTTGCCGATGCGCCGGGCCAGGGCCAGAAGCCGCGTATCTTCCGTGCGATGGTCTGGGCGGACTCGGCGAAGTTGAGGCAGCCGTCCGATTTCTTCAGCTTTGGCGCCAAGGTGGCCTTGGAATCATCCTGGTCGATATAGACGGCTGTCCCGGCGGCGATTCGGTCAAGAGTGTTGACTATCAACGGAGCGGCTGCTTTGGCAAGCTTGTCGTGCAATTCGCCTGCCGTATCGTCCGGCTCGATATCAACCTGCGATTGTGCGAGTATTTGCCCCGCATCCATTTTCTCGGCCAGCGTGATAATGCTGATGCCGGTCTGCGTCTCCCCGTTGATTATCGCCCAGTTTATCGGCGCCGCGCCGCGATACTTCGGTAGCAAAGAGGCGTGAACGTTTATGGCGCCTTTGGACGCCGACTTTATCAAAGCCGGGCCGATCTTCTGGCCGAACGCTATGACTACAATCACATCCGGCCCGCACCGTGCTATTCGCTCGATAACTTGCGGGGCATTGGCATTATCCGTCTCGATGAAGGCAGCCGAATTTGCGCCCGCCCATTCCGCTACCGGCGTCGGCTTTGGCCTTCTCCCTCTGCCGGCCGGGTGCGCTGGCTGAGTGACGACAAACCGCAGGCTATGATTTGAGCCGACCAGGGCATCCAGACACGCAAGACCGAATTGACCGCTGCCGAGATATACTATCTTCATCTTTTGCCCCAGGAAACGAAAAGGCACACAAGCCGCCGGCAGAAAACATCAATCTTACTGCTGCCCCTCTACAAGCTTCTTCAACTGCCTTCGATGTGCGATCCTTGCCACTTGGCCCATACGATTGACGATGGTAATTCCTTCGATATGGTCATACTCGTGCTGAAGGGCCCTTGAGTAGAGGCCCTCGGCCTGCTCGGTGAACTCGTTGCCGTCGAGGTCCCTGGCGGTCACTTCGCATCTCTTGTATCGTGGAATCTTCGTATATATCCCCGGAACCGAGAGGCATCCCTCTTCTATCGTGTCGAGCTCGCCGATCGGTGTCACTGTCGGATTCACATAGACCCGGACGTTTTCCGACGTCCCGTCGAGTGAGATGATAAACAGCCTGAGCGATACGCCAACCTGCGGCGCCGCCAGCCCGACGCCCTTGTTCTTCAGCATGATTTCCGTCATCTTCTCGACGAATCGCCGGATATTCTCGTTGATCTTTTCCACAGGCTCGGCACGCTTGCCCAAAACCCCCGCCGGGTAATGCGTGATTCGACATTTGTCAACATCAACCATCTTTCTGCCCACATCTTGTCCGGGATTTGATCGCAGCGACAGCTACTCGTCGAATTCGTCGCCGGCGAAAGTATTTCCAAGATACGACTTTCTGACCACGTCGTTGCGGATAATCTCCGCTGGCGTGCCGGTCCCTATCACCTGCCCGTGGTCGATGATATAAGCCTTATCCACGACTTCGAGCGTCCTTTCGACGTTATGGTCGGTAATCAGCAGGCTCACGCCCGCGCCGACAAGCTGCCGGATTTGGTGCTGCAGGTCCTCTACCGCTATAGGATCCACACCGCTGAACGGCTCATCCAAGAGGATCAACGATGGATCGGTCACCATAGCGCGGGCGATTTCCAGCTTTCTTCGCTCCCCGCCCGACAGAAATCGGCCTTGGCTCTCCGCAACCTCCGTCAGGGCGAATCGCCTGATGAGCATCGCAGCCCTCTGGTCCCGCTCGCCCCGGGTTATGGACATCGTCTCCAGAATCGCACGAAGGTTGTCGCGGACGGATAATCGCTGGAAGATGCTCGGCTCCTGGGAAAGATACCCGATCCCGAGGCGGGCGCGGCGGTACATCGGCAGCTTCGTAATCTCGCGGCCCTCGAAGATTACCGAACCGGCGTTAGGTGTAATCATGCCCATAATCATCCTGAAGGCAGTGGTCTTGCCGGCCCCGTTTCGCCCTAAAAGCCCCACTATGCTTCTCTGGCCGATCGAGATTGATACGTCGTTGACAACGGTTCTGCCGGAGTATTTCTTGACCAGCCCGCGGGTTTCAAGAAGAGTCATATCTGTCATTTTTAAGCACCGTACCGCACCAACGCGATAGTTCTGAGCAAAAGAACGCCTTCCGGCGTCACATACCTTTATCTGCCGGGTAGTATTATAACGGCAACTGCGTATAAAGCAACCGCCCTTTTTGGGGGCTGTCATTCGAATAATGGATAAGTGCATTCGGCCTTTCCGACGACCGAGACACCCTTTTATTTGTGAAACGATAAATATTCTGGCGTTTCTGCGATGATTCTGCTATTTAATTATGCTCGGTGCAAGAAAAAGAGTTGTTTGACTATATTGTCGGAAGCCTATGTTTGCCGTTCTGAGCGATATACATTCTAATCTTGAGGCATTGACCGCGGTCCTGAATGATATCAAGAAACGTGGAATAAAAACGATTTATTGCCTCGGAGACGTTGTCGGATACGGGCCTAATCCCAGGGAATGTCTCGATCTGATGATCGAAAGGAGCCGGTGGTGTGTTCTGGGCAACCATGATTATGCGGTCTTCTATGAGCCGACTAATTTCAACTATGGCGCCGAGCAGGCGAGCTTCTGGACCAGGGATGTTCTCGAAGCCGAGGAGAACAAAGAGCTTGGCGATCGGCGATGGACCTTCCTGGGCGAGCTGCCGATGAGGAGGACTCTGGAGGCGGATATCGGGGCCGGCTCGGCTGTTATCGACTTTATACACGCATCGCCCAGAAGGCCAATCAATGAGTATATCTTTCCCGACGACGTCTATACCAATCCGATGAAGGTTAGGCTGCTCTTCGAGCGGATTGAGCATATCTGCTTTGTCGGACATACCCACATGCCCGGCGTCTTCCTTGATGAGCCGGACTTCTATCCCCCAGACGAGCTTGGCGGATCCTATCCGATTATCGATGAGGAAAAGGCAATCATCAATATCGGCTCCGTCGGCCAGCCCAGAGATAAGGATAACCGTGCAAGCTACGTGTATGTGAATGACAACCGGGTCCATTTCGTCAGGGTCGAGTACGACTTCGAGACTACCATGAAAAAAATTTACCAGATCGAGCAGCTTGATAACTTCCACGCAGATCGCCTGCGAGAGGGAAGATAAGGGGAACTGACTATTACCATGAAAAGAGTCCTGATCGTAACGATAATCGGCTTTTGCCTTTTCTGTGGCCTGCTCGTTGTCGAATCGGGCCTGTTTGACGCCTCCATCCGGCGATGCGGCCCCTGCGTTCTCCTGCAGAGCACCACCGGCGAAGAGCAAGTACAAGCAGACGATGCGAACGAAGCGCCCGTCGAGAAGGAGCAGCCCGCCAAGCTCGGTGCGCCGCCCGGTTTCAGGGCCGACGACGCCGAACCCGCCATCGTTATACTCGGAGCCGAGGACCCGAATTCCGAAGACCCGGAAACGGGGTACAAATTCCGGCTGGAGCTCAGCTCCAAAGGCGCGGCGATGCAAAAGGCCACTTTCACTAACGGCAACGGCAACGGATTCGACGACCGCGACCCAAAGAATCCGAAGCCGCTGGTCGTCTTTTCGCCCGTGAGAACGCAGAACGCGGGCGAGATAATGGCGATGGCCAATACGAGTTTTGTCCTTGCCGATTACGGCGAAAAGGGCTTGGCCCTGCCTTTGGACAGGCTGCTTTGGAAGAGCGCAGGCGCTGAGAAAGGCGAGGATGGCTCGCAGCTCGCCAGCTTTGAGGCGATTATCAAGGTCGAGGGTACCGGCGAGCCGGTGATTAGACTGGTCAAGACCTACGAGGTCCGCCCCGGCAGCTTTATGGTGGACTGCAATATTGTCGTCGAAAATCTCTCGGAAAAAGAAGAGAAGGTGTACTTCAATATGCACGGGCCCGGAGGGTTCGCCAGGGAAGAATTCAGGACCGATATGAGAAGAATTCTTGCCGCCTTTGAGGACTCCAAAGGCGAGATTTCCAGCTTAAAGCTGGACGGTGGGAAGCTTCGCAAGGCGGCCAATATTGAAGCCAGACGCCTAAAGAAGCCGGGAGGCGAGCTCCTTTGGGTCGCCGCCGTCAACAAGTACTTTGCCGCCATACTTGTGCCTCAGCCCGACGGCTCAAGGAGCTATTGCGACTGGGTAACGGACAGGATCGCGTCGTTTCAAGATCCTGACGGCCAGAACGACACCGGCGACGAAAACCTGACCTCGGATTTGACGGTCGAAGCGCAGACACTGGCCGCCAAGGGCCAGGCCGACAGTTCTAAGGCGTTTCGATTCGGCCTGTACATCGGGCCTAAAGACAAGAGCCTCTTCGATAAAAACGCGATGTACAAGAAGCTGCGTTTTTCCGAAACGATAGATTTTATGGGCTGCTGCTGCCCGGCCAGTATCATAAAGCCCCTTGCCTTCGGCATATTGGCGATAATGAAGTGGATGCACGGATTCTGGCCTCACAACTACGGAATCGTCATCATCGTATTGGTCTTCCTTGTTCGGCTTATCCTGCATCCTATCACCAAGAAGAGCCAGGTTTCCATGAGCAAGATGCAGAAACTCGGTCCCATGGCTGAGGAGATTAAGAAAAAATACGCCGGCAACAAGGCCGAGATGAACAAGCAGATGATGACGCTTTACAGGGAGCATGGCGCCTCGCCGATTATGGGCTTTCTGCCAATGATGCTCCAGATGCCTATCTGGATCGCCTTGTGGAGCGCGGTCTATGCAAGCATCGATCTGCGCGGCGCGAGGTTCTTGCCCGTCTGGATCACCGATCTGTCGATGCCGGACGCCTTCGTGAGTTTTCAAACGATAACCGTCCCTCTGTTGCGCTGGAAGATTCAATCGCTCAATCTCCTGCCCATAATGATGGGGCTGGCCTTCTACTTGCAGCAGAAACTGATGCCCTCGCAGGCCGGCGCCTCGGCCAATCCGCAGGTCGCCCAGCAGCAGAAAATGATGATGATTATGATGCCGCTGCTGTTCCCCCTCATGCTGTACAACGGGCCTTCAGGAGTCAATTTGTACATTATGTCGAGCACCTTCGCCGGCGTTCTCGAGCAATACGTCATTCGCAAGCATATCCGAGAGAAGGAAGAAGCCGAATCGCAGGGATTGGTGGCAACGACCAAAAAAACCGGCGGAAAGGTCAAAAAGAAAAAGCCCAAGCCCTTCTTCAAGACGTAGGCGTGCGGCATGTACGACCTGAATGACACCATCGCGGCGGTCGCCTCAGCCCCGGGGAGCATGCGGACTATCATTCGCATTTCCGGCGACGGGACCATTGAGATCTGTGAAGCGATTTTCTGCGGCCCGCTCCGCAAGGGCCAAAGCCGGATTTCTGCCGGTGGCATCGCAGTCGATGAGGAACTCGGTATCGACGCCGAGCTGTATCTCTTCCGGGCCCCACACTCCTATACCGGCGAAGATGTTGCGGAGATTCATTTCTGCACGAATTCCTCCGTTGTAGAGGCGATGATGGCCAAACTGTTGGAGCGGGGCCTTCGAATGGCCGGGCCCGGCGAATTCACGGCCAGGGCGTATCTCAACGGAAAGATCGACCTCTCGCAGGCAGAAGCGGTCAATGAAGTTATTGTCAGCTCCAACACGTATCAGTTGGCCGCCGCAGAAAAGCTTCTCTGCGGACGATTGTCACAGTCGGCTGAAGAGATACGCTCGGCGATTATGGATTGCCTCAGCCTGATCGAGGCCGGTCTCGATTTCAGCGAGGAGGATATCGAGTTCACAACCGCCCGGCAGACCATCGAACGGCTTGACCGGATAAAAAAGCAGCTTGAAGAGCTTCTGGCCGGCAGTATCGGCTATGAATCCGTTATCGATCTGCCCGCCGTAGGGATAGCCGGTGCGACCAACGCAGGCAAGAGCAGCCTTGTTAATACGCTGCTGGGCGCTGAAAGGAGCATCGTTTCGCACGAGCGAAAGACCACCAGGGACGTGCTGACCGGCGTATTGGAGCTGCAACACTGCAAATGCGTGCTGTTCGATTGCGCCGGCCTGCTTTCCCAGCCGCAGGGAATCTTGGATGAATTGGCGCAAGCGGCGGCGATTGAGGCCCTGCGAAACAGCTCGGTCGTTGTGCTGTGCGTCGATCTTTCAAAAGACAACTGGGCTGAGGACGTCGCCATACGCGAGTGGATCGATGCGGGTGTCGTCATACCCGTTGCGACAAAATCGGACTTGCTTGGCGAAAATGTTCTGACCGGCTGGCTCGGCGAATTGAAAAATATCTTCGCAGTTGAGTTCCTGCCTGTCTCCGCGACTACCGGCTCCGGCATGCAACTCCTGCGAGAGGCAATAGATAGAGAATTGACCCGGACGGTGCATCGGGGCCCTCTGCCTTTTTCGGAAGCATCTGCCGGCCACGTCGCCCTGACGGCAAGGCACAGACGAGCGGTGACCGAGGCGATTGACAATATCGACCAGGCTCTCGATGAATTCGAGGCCGATGGAACCGAGGTTACAGCTATGATGCTGCGCGCGGCTTACCACGCCATTTCAACCATCGAGCAGCCCCAATGCATTGAAGTCGATGAGCAGATATTAGAGCAGATATTCAGCAGTTTTTGCATCGGCAAATAGACGACAACACCGACGGGACTATCAGTCTGGTGAGAGGCGCCGGCGCTCGCCGAGAAGAAGGATATCACGGATGTTCTCCTTCGTCTTGGCATTCGCCCACCTAACCTCAAAGTGCGGGTCTTGAATCGTCTGGGCAATAGCAGAGAGTGCGTGCAGGTGGAAATTGCGTTCGTCCTTGGTGCCCATGATAACAAACACGGCGCGGACCGTCGGGTCCGTTTCACTGAAATAGGCGCCCTTTCGGCACCGTGCAAGCAGAATATCGAATCTCCCCTCGCCTCCGATCACAATATGCGGTACGGCGAGGTAGGGGCTCAGAACCGTGCTGCTCTCGTTCTCTCTTTCCATAAGCAGTTGGACAATGCGCTCAGGTTCCATGCTCAGCCGCGGCGACATGGCCTCGCCTACCATCTTGAAGAGGTCCTCGCGCCGGATGCTGTCTTCGATATCGAGCACGCAAGCCCTCTCGATGATCTCGTCGAACCTGTCCTTTTTGATCCGGTCTCGCTCTCTGATGATTTCTCGAAGCTCGGCCTCAAGCGAATGGGATGTAAGCTCTCTGGCGGTTATTCTCTCGATTAGGTGGAGAAGGGCGTATTCGCCGGTGGTTCGTATTCGCCCGTAGAACCAGTAAGTAAAGAACCCGCCCAGAGCGAGAATGCCCGTGATTGTCAGCGCCTCGACGCCCATCTCGAAAAGAAGAAAGCCGAACCCGATAATACCCGCTATCTGCATCCATGGGTACAGCGGCGCGCGGAATTTCGGCTGGTAGTTTTGCACCCGGCTCTCGCGAAGTATGATCACCGATAAACATGAGAGCACATTCGTCAGGATAAGAACGACCGAGGCCGCCTCTATCAGCATATCGAGCTGCAGCAGCACCGCGACGGCGATGACCAATGCGGTCACAATCAGAGAATTGTGAGGAGTTCTGAAGCGCTGATTGATTCTGCCGAAAAACTCCGGTATCAGATTGTCCCGGCTCAAGGGGACAAGCGACCTTGCGGCGGCCATAAGGCCGGCGTTGGCCGTCGAGAGGAAGGCGAAGACCGCCGCCAGGCTCAGCGCGATTCTCCCGAATCTACCCATAATCGCCTCCGCGCCGTCGGAGATCGGGGTCAGCGACCTGCTCAACGCCGCCGGCTCCAGCACCCCCGCGGTAACAAGCACCATCAGGCTGTAGAGAATGCTCACGACAAGCAGAGACATTATCATCGCCAGGGGGATGTTCCGGGCGGGGTCCTTTATTTCTTCGGCGACGCTGGCGATCTGCAGCAGCCCTGCATACGAGACGAAAACGAAACCTGTGGTGAAGAATATCGAGCTTGGTCCGTTCGGGGCAAAAGGCGCCAGGTTCTCAACGCGGACTTTGCCCAAGCCTGCCGCAACGTAGAGCACCATAAGCCCGAGCAAGGCAACAACAAGAGCGACCTGCGTGTAGCCGGCCCTCTTGACCCCAACCAGGTTGATTACAAGGAACACCGCACAGAAGAAGATAGACAGCAGGTGCAGGTCGGCATCGACAATCAGCCTCGTGAAAATGGACATTCCGACCAGCGCAAAAGCGGTTTTCATCGCCAAAGAGAACCAGCTTAGCAGGCCGGCGACCGTGCCCGCGACCGGTCCGAGGCTGCGAACAACCGCGAAGCAGTCGCCGCCGGCCTTCGGCATCGCGGTCGTCATCTCGGCTATACTGAGCATGCCCGGCAGCGACAATATCCCGGCCAGCAGGTAGCAAAAAATCACAGCCGGCCCCGCCCGAGCATAAGCCAACCCAGGCAGGATGAACAGCCCGGAGCTAATCATCGCACCGGAGGCGATGCAGAAAATGCCGAGCAAACTAAGGTCTCGTCTCAAATTCACGTAATGGCCTTTAGCCTATTGTGCCGGTCGGTTTTCAGCGATTATACGGTGGCAGCGAAGATTTGTTTAGGGCTAATATCGGAAAAAAGCCTTGGCGCTTTGGAGAGCATCTGTCTCACAGGCCGGACTTGTGGTATCGCGCTGCCGCCCGCAATTGACAGAGCGTTCCGGCAAAATAGAGCAGCCGGGCCGACAATAATACTTTCTCTTGTCCGGACCCGGCTTCCAAAAAATGATTATTATAATCAGCCCCTAATGGAACGGGAGCTGTCTGCGTCCTTCTTCCGTTAACTGTCCTTCGCCTCGAATTCGGCGTCTATAACGTCGTCGCCGCCTTTTCTCTTTACCTCGCCCTCGGGAGGCGGTCCCGCCTGGCCGACGGGTTCGCCCGGCTGTGCCGAGGCGGCCTGTTTCTTTGCCGCCTCTTCGTAGAGCGTTTTGCCCAATTCCTGGCCTGCTTCGCTGAGGTTCTCGATAGCCTTCTTTATCGCATCGGCGTTATCGCCTTTGATGGCCTCCTTGAGGTTGTTCACGGCGCTTTCGATATTGCCTCGAGTCTTGGCTGAAACCTTGTCGCCGTGCTCTTTCAGCGTTTTTTCGGTCTGATAGACGAGTTGGTCGGCTTGGTTCTTCAGGTCAACGACCTGCCTTTTCTTCTTGTCTTCCTCGGCGTGCGACTCAGCCTCTTTGGTCATCCTTCCGACTTCATCTTCACTAAGGCCGGAGCTCGATTTGATTTCGATTGACTGCTGCTTGCCCGTTCCGAGGTCTTTTGCCGAGACGTTAAGAATACCGTTGGCGTCGATATCGAAAGCGACTTCGATCTGCGGCATACCGCGCGGCGCCGGGGGAATATCGGCTAATTGGAACCTGCCGAGAGTCCGGTTATCATTGGCGAACTCTCTTTCCCCCTGAAGAACGTGGATATCGACGGTTGTCTGGCTGTCGGCTGCCGTAGAGAAGATCTCCTTCTTGCTCGTGGGGATTGTTGTGTTGCGCTCGATCAATCTTGTCATGACCCCGCCGAGCGTCTCGACCCCGAGCGAAAGAGGCGTAACATCGAGAAGCAGAATATCCTTCACCCCCGCATCCCCCGCCAGAACAGCCCCCTGAACCGCCGCCCCGAGTGCAACGACCTCGTCCGGATTCAGGCTCTTATTCGGCTCCTTCCCGAAGATGTCCCTGGCGATTTCCTGCACCTTCGGGATTCGCGTCGAGCCGCCAACGAGCAGAACCTCGGCGATTTCGCTTGATCTGAGCTTGGCGTCGTCAATTGCTTTGTGGCAGGGGCCCTTCAGCCGGTCGAAGACGGGCTCAACAAGCGACTCGAATTTACTGCGAGTGATGGTAATCTGCAGATGTTTCGGGCCTTTGGCGTCGGCTGTGATGAACGGAAGGTTCACTGTCGCTTCAACCTGGGTGCTCAGCTCGCATTTGGCCTTCTCTGCGGCCTCCTTGAGACGCTGATGCGCCATCGGGTCGCTGCGAAGGTCGATGCCTTCGGTCTTTTTGAACTGCTCGGCCAAATAATTTATGAGCACCGCGTCGAGGTCGTCGCCGCCGAGATGCGTATCGCCGTTCGTGCTGAGGACCTCGAATACGTTGTCGCCTATATCGAGGATGGAGATATCGAAGGTTCCGCCGCCGAAATCGAAGATGGCCACCTTCTCGTTCCTTTTCTTTTCCAGGCCGTAAGCCAGTGCCGCTGCGGTAGGCTCGTTGATGATTCGCTCGACCTCGAGCCCGGCAATCTTCCCGGCGTCCTTGGTCGCCTGGCGCTGCGAGTCATTGAAGTAAGCCGGGACGGTGATGACCGCCTTGACTACCTGCTCGCCCAAATAGTCCTCGGCCGTCTTCTTGAGGTCCTGTAGGATCATCGCCGAAACCTCCGGCGGCGTGTATTCCTTCTCGCGGATCTTCACTTTGACCAACTCATTAGCCCCGCCCGTGATTTTGTAAGGCACGATCTTCTCTTCCGAAGAGACCTCGTTGTGCCTTCTGCCCATAAATCGCTTGATTGAGAATACCGTGTTTTCCGGATTGGTAACCTGCTGATGCCGCGCAATCTGCCCCACGAGCCGCTCGCCCTTGTCCGTGAAGCCGACAACGGAAGGGGTCAGTCTCGAACCGGATGAATTAATCAAGACCTTGGGTGAAGAACCCTCCATTACCGCCACCACAGAGTTTGTCGTTCCCAAATCTATCCCGATGATCTTAGCCATGGTTACACTTCCTTTCTTTTTTGTTCTTTTGCAACGAAGCCGCCAAGACACGAATAATTCCAATCCTGCAACTGTCTCGTGCCTTGGTCTCTTCGTGCCTAATCAATCCGCAAAAGGCGTGCCAGTTGGGCGAAGCACCGAGCCAAAGTAACTTAAGCTCTTGTGATTTAAGAGTTTAGGCATTTGCGGGCGTAAGTTTCGGTCTTGAAGAAGTCAATTCTCAGTGCCATTTTGGCAGGTTCAAGAGGGTCGCTGCCGGATGACGCCCGATACGTGGGGTTGCAGCGCCAGGCCGGCGGTTCACTTTGCAATGCCGGCTTTGAGCCGTGAGAAGAACCCATCCCAGACGCCTTCTTTCGTGCTGCCAACGTCAACACTACCGCCCGACGCCGGAGACAGCCTAACGATGACCGTGGTCCATTCAGGAACTACGAAGATGAAATTGCGTCCGGCGCCGTGTGCGGCGTATGTCTTCGGGGGAGCAGAGGGCCAGGGCCGTGATCCGTTCGCCTTGACGCCGTTTGTCCACCAGAAGAATCCGTACCTGCCGGTCAGGTCGAAATATTTCGTCGGCAGTTCGGCGCTGACCTGGGTTGAGGTTGCCCTTGCGACAAATGATGCACTGAGAATCTGTCTGCCGTTCCAGTTTCCGTTGTTTAGATACAGTAGTCCGTATCTCGCGAGGTCGAGGGCGTTTGAACGGACGCCGCCCTGGCGCTGCCCCGGTGTGCCCGCCGGATTGTCGAACAATATGCCGTCCCTGTAGCCGTAGTCCGACCAGGTGAATTGCTTCATGCCGATTCGGTCGGCTACTCTCTCTTTGAATAGCTGTTCCAATGGCTCGCCGGCGGTTTTGGTCAGGATATAGCCGAGCAAGTGCACTGCAGGGTCATGATACTTGAAGGACGTCCCGGCAGGAAACAAAGGAGGACCCGGTGTGGTGTACGACAAGACGCACTCGTGGTGCCTGGAGGGGTCTGTCCTGTAAAAACTCCAGCCGTCTCCCATTATGCCGTCGTATCCGGACGTCATGGTTGCCAGGTGGCTAAACCTGATTTTGGCGTATTCCGGATATTGGTCGTCCAATGACGGAAAGTACTTGATTGCATAGTCATCGACGTTGAGCGCCCCCTCCGTTGCCAGAAGACCGAGAACCGTGCCGGTAAAAGTCTTTGTACAGGAATAGATTTCGTGGACATTGTCGGCATTCGGGCCTGCCCATATCAGATAACCGTTTCTCACGATTACCATCTCATCGGTTCCCACGCCGCTCGACTTTGCGTGCAAATAATCCAGGGCTTCATGCAGTCTGCCCGAATTCATTCCCTGGCTTTCGGAAGTACCTGTTCGCCAGTGGTCGCCTGGAAAAACCGGCCGGCTCTGTTCTCTCGCGCAAACCGGCATTAAGAAACAGAATGGCAAGCAGCAGCAAAACGCCATCGCTAGGTTTGTCACGCCTCTGTCACATCGAGGCCGGCGCCTCATCCGTCCACAGTCGTCGAATATGGCCTCTTTCCAGACCGTCATGATCTCGCTGAATATCCTGATTATCGCTGAAGTGAGGTTTGGCTACTGCTGGACTTCCTGGTTCAGGGCCGAGCGGATGATCTGAGCGCGGAGAGCATCTCTATGCGTGGGATCGAGGGTCTCTCCATGGTTGAGCTGCAAATGCGCCGGCAGGGTCAGCATGAAAAGCCTGTTTATTGTTGCGATAGAGAGGCTGGAGCCGCCGTCGGTCTGCTCTTTGCCCAGGGTGCAGAGCCTTTTTATCGCCGGGGTCGAGGCGCCCATGTGTCGGTGCATATTGATTCCGAGACGCAGGTGGCTCAACAGAAAGAGCGCCTCCTGCGAGCTTATCAGGTGGGCGTTCTGCAGCAAGGCCATCGCCCGCGATATCTTATCGTCGAGGACCTGGGGCTCGCTGGATAGCAGTCGGCTTCGGGCCGCCTTTTCATATTCGACTATTTCCGGAATAATCGAACCCTCGAATTGCGAGACGATCTCGGACTCCGTTACTCCGAGCGTCACCTGGTTGGACAGTTGGTACAGGTCGCTGGCGGCCTCGGTCCCCTCGCCGAAAAGGCCCCTGACGGCCAGGCTCATATCCTTCGCCGCGTTGAAGAACTTCTCGATTTGCCCCGTCATCTTCAATGCAGGCAGGTGAAGCATTACCGAGACCCGGATTCCCGTGCCGACGTTCGTCGGGCAGGCGGTCAGGTATCCGAACCGAGGGCTGAAGGCGTAGTCGGCCTTCTGCTCTATCATGTCGTCGATTTCGTTTATCTGCTTTGCGCACTGGGAGAGCTGGCAGCCGGCTTTGAGGACCTGGAGTCGCAGGTGGTCTTCCTCGTTTATCATAGCAGTGAAGAACTCTCGCCGCACCAGGACAACCCCGCGAGGGCCGTTCCCGAAGGCGTGATGCCGGCTGATTAGATGCCGCTCGACCAGAAAATTCTTGCTCAGAGCCGGGGCCTTGTCGATGCCGATGTAGAAGGTCTTATCACCAAGGTCAAGCGACATAAGAATGTCTTTTAGCTTCTTGAGTATTTCCGACTTCTCGGCGGCCGAGCACCGGCTGAGGAATTTGTGCCCCGCAAGGTTCCTCGCAAGCCTGATTCGCGACGATACAACGATATCGCACATCGGTCCGGAGCCGTTGAACCACTCGTTTATTTCACCGCTTATATCGGTTAGTTTCATCTTATTGCAGTCTATAAACCGTCTTCGAGTCCTGCTCGGTAGGAGCGGCCCTACTTCTCATTTTCACTTATATTGTCGCGCAATTTGGCCGCCAGCTCGTAATCTTCATTCCGCACCGCTAATTCGAGCTGCCGGCGCAGGTTCAGCAGTCTGACTTGCTTTTTTGTGTCCAGCGAAGTTCGCGACGGCAACTTCCCGCTGTGGGCTATTTTCCCGCAGTGCGCCCGCTCTATCAGAGGCTGGAGAGACTTGGCGAACACCTCGTAATCGTTCGGGCAGCCCAGGACCCCTTCTTTTCGAAACTGATCGAGTGTGAATCCGCAAATCGGGCAGGCCGCCTCCTGCTCGGACGGGTCCGAAAGCTCATCGTCCGCAGGCTGAGCGGCAAGCAGGCTGCTCAGAAGCTCGTTTATAGGGATATGGCTCTTCACCGCTATGCCCTGCTCGGCCGCGCACTGCTCGCAAATGTGCATCTCCGAGCGGGCGCCGTCCGTAATCTCGGTCAGGTGAATAGTCGCATCTCTGTTGTTACAAATCTGACACTGCATAATCAACCTTCAGATATTATACCAGAATCCCGTCTAAACAATCGTCAAATTTTCAAATCAACTGCAAACGGTTTTTTCTTCGGCGTATTTTGCCCAGCAGCCTCGTTCTTCGCCGACCTTGACGCCCTTGATTCTAACGCCTTTCGGCAGCCTCGCAGCGAGTTTTTCGTAAATATATTTTGCCACGTTTTCCGCGGATTGGCTGTTTCGCTCGAAATAATCAACCGCACCCAACTGCGAATTATCGAACGGGGCGATAATATCGCAAAGCTCTTTCCTGAGCTTATGGAAGTCCATTACAACGCCAAAATCATCGAGTTGCTCCGCGGCCACCTTGGCGATAACGGACCATTCATGGCTGTGCACCGGCTCCTTCGAGCCGTCCGCAAGGCCCAATTGATGCGAGGCATGAAAGCTCGTTTCAACGCTGATAGTGAACAAGGCCGAACTCCAGGGCGAAGACCAAACAGATGTCGGGCTTCACATTATTTCTTCCTATTGAGACGTTGCTGCAGCCGGTCATAGACGTTTGCCGGCACGAGGTTCGAGAGGTTGCCGCCGAGCGAAGCTATTTCCCGAATCAACGTCGAGCTGGTGAAGCCATATTGCTCGGACGTCATAATAAAGATGGTTTCAATCCCGGCCACCGCGCGGTTGGTCATCGCGAGCTGGAACTCGTACTGCACGTCCGTGAGGCTTCGCAGTCCGCGCAGGATAACGTCTCCCTTCTTCTTGGCGGCATATTCGACGGTCAGCCCGTCGAAGCTCTCCACCGACACGCCCGGCATATCGCTTATCAACTCCGCAATCATTTCGACACGCTCTTCGGGCGTGAATAGCTGGTTCTTGACCGGGCTTCGCCCGACCGCTATGATAAGCTCGTCGAAGAGCTTTGTGCCCCTCGCAATGACGTCGAGGTGGCCGTTTGTGATCGGGTCGAATGAACCCGGAAATATCGCTCTAACAAACTTTTCTGCCATTACTATGCCTTTCAGATCGCACCGGGCTCGTGGTCTGTCAAATTTGAATCTGTTGGAGAGAACATAAGTATTTAGACTGCGGTTTTACCGCAGGTCTTGACCTACTTGACACAGTACAAGTCCCCAGAATAACAAGCGATAATTGTACCATCGCAGCCCGATGCAATCAAGCCTCTTCGCAAACAAAAGAAAGCGAGCCGGACAAGGAGGAGGCACGCCAAAGGCGCGTTAGTCCGGCTCACTTTTACCAGTCCCATAATTATAATACGCTCCGGCCAAACGCAGGTTCACAATGCAGGGCAAGACACCGAAAGCAAGCCCCGCCGAACACAAGCCCGGAGAGCCTCTGACCGCTATTTCTCACCGGCGAGCACGCAGAGAATGTTGTTACGTAAGACCGAGGAGGCCATACAATTCTATCTTATCTCAGCGCTCTCGGCGTGCTCTGCGGTTAGTGGGAAATGCGGGTTGATGCATCATTTTAGCCAATGGTCGAGCCAGGCGATTACTGTTTCGTGCCAGAGGATTGAGTTGGCCGGCTTTAGGACCCAGTGGCTTTCGTCGGGGAAGTATAGCAGCTTGCTGGGGATACCGAGGCGCTGGAGGGCGTTGAAGGTTCCGAGGCCCTGGGTATCGGCGACGCGGAAATCTTGTCCGCCGTGGATCACGAGCATGGGCGTCTTCCAGTTCTTGACGAAATTGAGGGGATTTTGGTCCTCGTAGCCCTTGGGATTATCCCAGGCAGTGCCCTGGTGGTCCCATTCGGGGAACCAGAGCTCGTCGGTGTCGAAGTAGGCCATGCGCTCGTCGAGGTTGCCATCATGGTTGACGAGGCATTTGAAGCGTTCGGGCCAGTTGCCGGCAATCCAGTTGACCATATAGCCGCCGTAAGATGCGCCTAATGCGCCCACCCTCTTGCCGTCCATCCAGGGGTAGCGGTCGAGGGCGGCGGCCAAACCCTTTTGCAGGTCTTCCAACGGTTTGCCGCCCCAGTCGCCTCGGATGGAGTCGCAGAATGCCTGGCCGTAGCCGCTTGAGCCGTGAAAATCGACCATCACCGCGGCGTACCCCGCGCCGGCGTAGGCCTGCGGATTCCAGCGGTAGTGGAACGTGTTGCCGAAAGAGCCTTGCGGCCCGCCGTGAATTAGAAAGGCAACCGGGTATTTCTTTTTCGCGTCGAAGTCGGCCGGCTTGACGACGTAGCAATAGACCGTTTCACCATTCCACCCCTTGAATGAGAACTGCTCGTAATCGCCCATGCGGGCGGCGGCGATTCTCTCGGCGTTGATGCCGGTTATCTGTCGAGCGTCGCCGCCGTCGGGATTGACCGAGTACAGCTCTGTCGCAGACTTCAGATTATTCATTGCGTAGATGATTCTGCCGCCCGCGACGCAGGGCGAGCCGACCGTGCCCTCTTCGACGATGGTTCGCACGTCGCCGCTCTTAACATCGATAGCGAATAACGGGTCTTGCCCCGTGTCGGCGGCCGTAACGTAAATCTCTTTTCCATCGGGTGAAAAGCATAGGGCCGAGGGGCTGCGGTCCCATTTCTCGGCCAGGACCCGCTTGCGGCCTTTGGGCCAGTCCTGCAGGATGATTCTAAAGCGGTCGGCCTCGTAGCCCGGCCTCTTCATCGCTAAGTAGGCAAGTATCTTGCCGTCCGGCGAAAAGAGTGGACTTGTATCCCAGGCTTCGTTCTTCTCCGTCAGGCATTTGGGCGGTTCCGAGCTGTCTATGGGGGCGAAATACAAGTCGAAATCGGTGGACCAGGCTTCTTCCGCCCCCACGTCGCGGGCCGAGAAGACCACGCCCTGGGAATCGGGAGTGAACGTCATTTCCTCCGGTCCGCCGAAGGGCTTGGACGGCGTATCGGCGTCCATATCGGGCATCACATCGACCGGCTCGCCCCCTCCTGTCGGCATTACGAACAGGTGCGAGCGCCGCCCGTCCTTCCACGTATCCCAGTGGCGGACGAATATCCGTTCGTATATCCTGCCGGTCGCTTTTCGCTGTTCGATTTCGTCGAGTCTCTCCTTGGTTGCCTGTGGCGTAGAGCCGGGGAAGACCTCCATTGTGAAAGCGATGTGCCCGCCGTCGTGGCTGACGAGCAGATTCGCCGCGTCCAAGGGCATGTTGGTGACCTGCTCGGCCTCGCCGCCGTCGATGCGGATTCGCCAGACCTGCGACGAATCGGATCGGCTGGAGAGAAAATAGATGCTCTTGCCGTCCGGCGCCCAGCGCGGATTGGAATCGCCGGCCTCGTGCGAAGTCAGCCTGCGCAGCTCGCCGCCGTCTGTGCCGACGAGCCATAGATCGGTTCTGCCCTTGTCGGCCTCGAGGTCGGTCGTCCGCAGGGTGAACACAATTCTGGCGCCGTCGGGCGAGACCTGCGGCTCCGAAATCCGCTTCATCGCAAGCATGTCGTGAATGGAGAACGGATGAGTCTCTTGCCCGTACAGCGCCGAGAGCCCAAAACTAAAACACAGTGCCAACGATAGAAAAACCGATACCTGACGCATGATTGGCTCCTTATTAAAAACTCATTCCTTTGCTCCGTGTTTCTTGAGCAGGGCAACTATCTTACTACGCTTGGCCTGTTTTGCCCAATCGAGTGGAGTTTGCCCTTTAGCATTGCGGGCATTTACCTTCGCTCCCTTGGAAAGCAACAACTCAACAATGCCTTCCCCTGTTTCTTCGGATCTTGCGGCATAGTGTAGTGGAGTGTTGCCCTCCAAATCGACAGGGTTGACCGGAACACCCGCATCAATAAGCTTCTCTGTAACGTCATACCCTTTCTCCACTGCGTGATGTAGAGCCGTGATACCACCCACGTTCAAGTCGCTCAGAGTCTCGTACTTATAGCGACCTGGAAAAGGATTATTATTGAACTCGCGGGTAGTCGGTTTCCCCCAAAACACTCTATCACATACCTCAAAGAGTACTATCCAATCTTCTTTGCTTTGACAGTGATCTTCCCCATCTCGCCAGTGAACGAGGCAATTCTCCTCCACCCCAAGTAGCTTATATACAGGATGAGCGGCCAAGTGAGTGAGATATGTTCCGTAAGGATTGGTGCTGTAGTCATGGCGAGCATGGGTGTTCAACAGGACCCTTGGGGCAATCAGTGCTTTTGGGAAATGAGCATCAAAAGGCATTCTGCTCTCATGTCCTACGAAGAAATAGAGTCGTGGAACCCAGAAGTGTGGAAGTCTTTCGCTAACAGCCGCCAATGCCCACGGGTACTGATTGGGATCGAAGAACCTCCAACTACCAGTACCACCTGGTCCCGAAACGTGGGGTGCTGTGATCTTGACACGTTCGTCAAATACCCCGGCACATAGAGCCGCTTTGCCCCCTCGTGCGTGGCCCGTAGCACAAATCTTCGTCGCGTCGATGAAATCTTCGCCACCAATGGCATCAATGACAACTTGATATCCCCACGCCCATGCGGCAATAGTCCCCCAGTCATATTCGGGATATAGGGTGAATACACCTCTATGTCTGTTTTCTCGTTCGTCCGGTGCCAAATCTGTGCGTATGAATTTGCAGTATACGTAGCCGCGTTTGATAGCTTCGGATCTGACAAACTCATCAATTCTTTCTCTCCGACCCTCATATATTCTGCGGACGAACTGCTCTGGTACTTCCGAAGCATCAACCAAAAACTCGTCGTTCTTGATGACTATTGGGAAGCGACCCGGCTTGTTGGGCCTGAAGATAACGGCCCGCAATAAGACTTCTTGTCCGTTACGGGAGATTATCAGGTTAATACGTGATTGTTTCACCTCTCCGTTACTGACTTGTCTGGAAGAGATACGCTCAACAACTACATTCTTCGGCGTTGGCGGCATATGACCGTATTGGTAATGTGCCAGCATGGCCTTGAGGTACGCCCTCTGCTCTTCCCATTCGGCGACTGTCTTTGCTTTGGAGCCATCTGCTCTTACGAAGGGATCGGGAAGCCCTTTATGCTCCGGAAGATCATTCAGGTCCGGGAAAGAGAAAGCATCATTCTTTGGCGGTCTCCTGTAGCCGTCTTTCTCAGTAGGACCATTTTTGCTCTCCGTAATAGCTGGAAGGCACATCACAAAGCAGACCAACAGTGTGAGTAATAACAAGTTCTTTCTCATATTCACACCTCTATGATAATCGTTCTTAGAATGGGAAGAATATCACTATTGGGCGGCTGGAGCAAGCTCTTCTACTCTGCTCGACTATGCCATGCCATTTGGCAGTCGTTTTGGGGGGTTTCCTAAAGATACCCTGCCGGATGGACTTTTGAAACGCCCTAAGTTTTTACTTTGGTCTCGGCTTTCTCCGGGATGAGCGTCACGGGGATATCGAGCCAGAATGTTGAGCCTACGTTGAGCTCGCTGTCGAGGCCGATATCGCCGGCGAGCAGGCTGGCAAGCTCCTTGCTGATGGTGAGCCCCAATCCGCTGCCCGTCGATACGCGGGTGATTGAGCCGTCAACCTGGCTGAATTTGTCGAAGATCTTGTCTCTGTCTTCCTCGGCGATTCCGCATCCCGTATCGGTGACTGCGAAGCGAACGGTCTTTTCATCGAGCATCTTCGCCTCGATTGTAATCGTGCCTCGGTCGGGCGTGAACTTCACCGCGTTGCTCAGGAAGTTATACAGGATCTGCTGGACCTTGCCCGTGTCCGTCGTGAGAATTGGGATAGCCGGATCGACCGTATGCTTCATCTTAATCTTCTTCTTCTTCGCCAGCAGCGAGAAGGAGGCGATCAGACCCTCGCAAAGCTGCTCAGCCGAGGTCTTCTCTATATGCAGCTCCATCTTGCCGGCCCGAGTCTTCGCCAGGTCGAGTAGGTCGTTAACCATGTTCAGCAGGCTGTTGCCGCTGGTGATGATGTTCTCGGCGTACTTCTTGCCCTTGTCGCTCTTCAGCGCACCCGACTTGTCGCGCAGAACCTGCGCAAAGCCCATAATCGCGTTCAGAGGAGTCCTGAACTCGTGCGAGATGTTCGCAAGGAACTCGCCCTTGACCTTGTTGGCGCGGAATAGCTCAATATTCCGCTCCGATAGCTCTATAATCTTGCCGTCGAGCTGCTTGTTCGCCTCCCGCAGTTTCTCCTGCGCCGCCTGGAGACGGTCCAGCATGTTGTTGAATGCCCTTGCCAGCTTCTCATATTCGTCACGCGTCGCGATGGAGCTTCTTGTGTCCAGGTTGCCCTCCGCAACGTTGTTGGCCAGCGCGCGGAGCTGCCGGATCGGACGAAGGATTACTCGCTGGGTTATCCAGTAGAAGGCGACGATCGCCCCTGTAACGCCCACCAGCCAGGATACGCCGATCCAGATACGGTTCAGCGCCACCGTCTTGCTTATCTCGCTCCCGATTCCGCGAGA
>JAFGTU010000518.1 GCA_016933985.1 Sedimentisphaerales bacterium
CTCCGGCTCATCGACCCAGCAAGTCATCGGCAGCGGTATGTCCTCGCCTATGACGAGTATGTGCTCGCCCAAACTCTTTTCCGCGATTTCGCGCACCATTTTTGCCCACGCCGGCTTAACACTGCTGACAACGACCACGCCATCCCGCTTGCCCTCCTTCGAGCTTGCCGCCGCCGGAATCCGCTCCCATACGGATTTGAGGAACTCGGCCAGCCTCGCCCGCGATTTGCCAGGAATCGATTCGATAAACTTCTCCTCCCCGTCCAGAAAAAGTCCGACCCCGATATTCGTATTCCCGATATCGACTGCGATTATGTTCATAAGTGCCAATCCGACGAAGCGTGAGGCATATCTTACTCCCTTCTACCGCATGCTGCCGCAAATGTCAATAAATCATTCCGACCGAACTAACCTTCAGCTCTGAACGAAGCCGAAGGGGAAGCGAGCGGTGGAACCCCTTAAAACACATCCCGCAAGCCCTTGTCAATTCTTGACGTCCCTGGCAATACGCTCCTCTCAACATGCAATTCCCTTCTAATTTTCAGGAAACTGCTTGCAACAACGACGCTATTTGAGTATGATCAATCTTCGATTTCGCTTTTCGAACCAAACGGGAAATGACAAGGACAACAGCGAAGAGTCGAAAGCTTCCAAGTAAGGTGCTATATGCAATTCAAATGTCCAAATTGTGGCAAGATGCTTAAGGTAAAAGACGAGTTACAGCGCAAGAAAGGCAGGTGCCCTTTCTGCAAAAGCATCATTACTATCCCTGCGACGCAAGAGGCTGCTGCTCCCGATTACGGCAGGGCTATAGACGTGGCATTCTCCGGGATGACGCGGTCTCCCGGCAGAATCTATATGGCTCCCATTCCGGAGAAGATGCTCGAGAATGCCCGGAACAACTGCATCAAACCGTGGACGCAAGATGAGTCGCCGAGGATTTACATTGATCTAATGGCCCTCTCAGGGAAGCACTGGTTGCTCATCACGGATCGCAGTTGCTATTACCGTACTGGCTTGGGACCTGGTCACTGCAGCTTGGGACACGTTGTTGCCTGTCCTGGCAAAACAGGCTTTCCTAATTACAAATTGACCATCGAATTGAATTATGGAGCCACGCAATTATTGACAATTCCCGACAAGAAGACCCTGGCTGCCGTTGAACGCTTTTTTGTATGTTGTGCTGATCTTAACGCCAAGTGCGGACTCCAGCGAGGCGGGCATGACCGAACATCCATCCCTGGGAGAAAAAGGGACTACTCCGAAGTTGTGATTAAAGAGTTCACCAGAAGGTGTCTTCAGTCCGGCGGTGCGTGCATAAATGACATCCCAGAGAAGCTGCTTTCCGCAGCCGAGAAATCCTATGGGCTCGCGTTAGCTGGAGACGAGAAGCCTCTTGTATTGGTCGTACTCGACAGGGAATCTGAGGGCCTACTGTTTACGCCTCAAGCGTGCCACTATGGGCACACGCAGGGATCTGGCTGGTTTCGGTACGATCAGGTCCGTGATTACTTCGTCGATTCAAAGGAACGAACAATTCTCGTGGAGACAGCCGATTCGCATAGTCACATCTTGCGATTTGTTACTGGCGAAGCGCACAATGCAGCCGAGAGCCTTCTCAATGTCATCGTGCATGGAAAGCCCATCACTGCAAAGTCTGCGGGGTCAAAACGCGAATACGCGTGTCCGAAGTGTGGGGCCATCTTAGATTGGTTCTATGTACCGAGTTCTAATACGAGTATGCTCGGTTCTATATTCAAGACCGCTTTTGTGCAGTCAGTCAAACGCTTGCGCTGTCCAGAATGTGGCCCAATCAAAGACAGTGACCTCAACGAGGATGATCAAGAAGCTCTATCTGAACAGAGGCGGAACTCTGCTGTCGTCGCGATAGTCGCCGGCGCCATAATTGTCGGCGTTGTGATTTTGATATTAGCACTGTTTCGCTGAAGCAAGGGCGATTCCCGGCATTACCCCTGCTCGTCGCAAAGAGTGTTTGATCGAATTAGAACAACAACACCAATAAGGACCCAACCAAGAAAAAGACAATCATAATAAGAAAGTCAGTTGTCAACTTGCTCCCAGTCTATTTTTCCTGGCCTTCGTGCCACACGCGGGCCGCTGTGGCCGCCTCGTTGGCAAGGCCGCGACGGTATTTCCCGAGCCCGAAGGCGGCCCGGAGGGCCCAAATAACTCGAACCATAGCCAAGAGTCAGAATCTTCTAAGTGAGGTGCTATATCCAATTCAAATGTCCAAGTTGTGGCAAGATGCTCAAGGTGAAAGACGAGTTGCGGGGCAAGAACGGCAGGTGCCCTCTGTGCAAGAGCGTTGTTACTGTCCCTGTCCTGCAAAGATCTTCAACTCTCTATTGCCCGAAATCAACGGGTGGAGGTCTCCCTGCAACGAAGGTGTCTCCTGAATCGGAAAAGCAACCAGAGACGGGACACAAAACGATGAAAAGGGGGAAGAAGATACTCGTAGCAGTGGCAGCTGTCTCGGGTATTATTACAGTCTACTTCCTATTCGTCTTTCTTCCGCACACCAGGCACTGCGGACGAATCGCTGGTTGCGCAGGGAAGTTTCACATATTCGCCTTCGTTCTAAGGCAATCGCACGTGGACGACCCCACCCTCGGACAGTTGCTCCACGCGGAAGACGTACGAGCTTTCATCGGGCTGTGTTCTAGTTATGGCATGTCCGGCTCCGAAACCGCCACTCAGTGTGTGGACTCTGGCCTTGACTATGGTTTCTGCCCTATGAAGGATGGTGCAGATCCCAGCAAATGGATTTTGCTCTGGGATGATCCTCATGCTCACAGGGATTCTTGGCGACATATCCTGGTTCCAGCCTTTACATCCACAACCTATTCAGGGCAGGTAAGGTCTGTGCCTTTTCACGAAGGAATCACCACCATGGAGTCGTGGGATGCGGGACACTACGCCAAATCGCTAATTGGAAAACCCTATCATGGAGTACACGTACTGTTTGCCGACGGGACATGGAGACTCGTTTTGCAGGAAGAGCTACCTTCCCAATTGGCCAAGCAAGGCGTTGCCGCAGACTGACCGCCATACAGCCTCGAAACGAACCGGCTTTTGAAGACTTCTTTGTAGGCCTATTGTGAAAAGGGCCGAAGCTGCTGCGGAAAGGGCCGTCTTGCCGAGGGCCTCTGAATTTGAGAATGGCAAGGTTGCACAATTGGCCCGGACGGCCGATTCTCTCAAGACCCTCTACCGCAATCCGGGCGCCCCCGAAGCGGCAAAGGCAAGGCAATCACTGCTAACCCCCCCCCGACCAACTCCCCAACTCCGCCTCCGCCCACCCTGCAAAATACCCCAGAACCCCCGGATCATAAATCCTCCCACCCAAATCACCCAGCCGCTGGAGTAGTCCATAAGTATATACGCATATATACTCTTTCACCCTTCATACCTGTTACCTCTGCCTGCACCGGCTTCTGACCCGGCTAAACATCTTCGTCTCATTCTCTCTGCGCCCTTGCCCGTTTATCTGGCTTCGGCTGGGGGGTGTTTGAAAAGCCGGAACTGCCTCCCACGTTACGATATTGACCCGCCTCGGCCCCTCTGCAATCGAATCGGGCGTGACAAGAACGCGAGGAATTTTAGATTGCGCTGGACGAATCGGCCCTGGCGGACACTATGTTTGTAGATTGTCTCGAGAAATCAGGAGTTCCGATTGGTAGAACCGAGTGATGAAATGTTGGTTCGGGCTGTGTTAGCCGGCGAAAGAGAAGCCTACGAGAAGCTGTATGATCGTTACGCAGCGCTGGTCCGGGCCGTTTGTTACGATACCACGCGCAATCTCGCCGACGCCCAGGACCTGGCTCAGGATGTATTCGTTCGGGCGTATGAGAAGCTGGAGCAATTGCGAGACCCGGAGCGATTTGGAGGTTGGCTTGTCGCCATCGCCGGGTTGCGCAGCCGGGAGTGGCGGCGACAAACGCTCCGCAATTCAAGCAGGCGATTTGAAGCCGGCAGCATCGAATCGGTTGTTGATGATCCGCCGGATGATCGCCGGATCGAGTTGCTTAGAGAGAAGATTCTGATGCTTCCTGAAAGAGAACGAGTGGCGCTGCATGCGTTTTATCTGCAGGGCAAATCCGCCGACGCCGCCCGCAGGGTAATGGGGCTGTCGAAATCGGGATTCTACTGCGTCCTTGATAGGGCGCGGAAACGACTGGAACGATTGTTAGTCCGGGAAATGGAGAATATCCGATGAAAACGCCGGTGGATAACGATTTGAACAAGGCATACGAGGCGTTTAACCGAAACCATGACCATCTTCGCCAGGCACTGATGGCGTCGCTGCCCGAGCGCCCTATTCGGGACAAACGGGCAGGGCGAATCCATCATGCCTTGGCGTCAATTGGAGATACGATTATGAGAAGCAAAATAACAAAGCTCGCCGCGGCGGCGGTAGTAATTATTGCCGTCTGCGTTGGAGTTATTCAGTTTGTCGGCGGGTCGGCTGATTTTTCCACGGTCGGCTGGGCCCAGGTGGTTACTCACGCCGCTAAGGCGGACTACGTCCACATGTACTATTTCAAGAGCCGGGGCAACGATTTCATAAGGCATTTCGAGGCCTGGTATGCCCATGGGAAAATGGTCATGCGCGGCAACAAAGGCGATGCGAAATACGACGACCGGAACGTACTCCAGGGATTCGATGAGCAGGGTATGTTAACGTCCAGAGGGCCGTCGATGTTCGCCGAGGGACAGGGCGCCCTTGAGCTGCTGACCGCTGGTTTTTTGTCGCCCAAGAATGAGCAGTTCAACGAGCAAGTGCCGGCCAACGTCGGCGATGACTTCCTCATATATGCCTTTGGCCCGTCCCCGAAAGAGAAGGATTGGATGGAGAGCATCTATATTACCGTCGGCAAGAATTCTCTCCTGCCGGTTCAGATGAAGGCCTGCCACAAGGACGGCGACTACGACCTGATTATATTTGATTATGAGGCGCCTAGGGAGCCGGCGGAATTCTTTGAACCGCCGGCCGCGGGTACGCCTAACGGCAGGGCCGAGGTCGCAGTTGACGGCGAAGAGGTCGAGATTCCCATAGCGGACGCCCCCGGCCTGAAAACGGCAATCGTCCGCCTGCAGAGCAAACCATCCGAAAACAGCGACAAGCCCTCCTTCTATCTGGACATAACCTTCATTACCGACGAGGGATACCGCAGCGGCACGCTTGACGGCCTTCGATTGAAAGTCGATGAGGCCACGCAGTGCGGCACAGGCAGCGCTGAAGGGGGTCTTGACAAATGGCCGGACGGACAATACCGCAACGTTAGATTCTCGCCCTGGCTCAGACCCACCGACAAAGAGAACACGTACCTTGTCGAAATCCGCTGCTTTCTGAAGGCTGAGAAGGACTGATTTTCAAGGATAACTGAATTTGCAACCGTAAGGCCGAGTCTTTTTGGCTCGGCCTTTTCTTTGCTTATTGAGAAAGATCAGTGTTCGGCACCCTTCACCTTGTGCCAGAGTGCTTCGCTCAACTCTTTGATTCCTTGTCCGGTGACGGCTGAGATTGGGTGGAGGTCTTTATCGAGGTGGCTTCTGAGGTTCTGCACGATTCCGCCGTCGGGGTCGAGGTCTATTTTGTTGGCGACGATAATCTCCGGTTTTTCGGCCAGGGCCTTGCTGTGCTTGTCCAGCTCTATTCGGATGGCGTTGTAGTTATCGACGGGATCGGAGCCGTCGGTCGGCATTATGTCAAGGATGTGGACGATGAGTTTGGTTCTTTCAATGTGCTTTAGGAATTCGTGTCCGAGGCCTGCGCCTTCGTGTGCGCCCTCGATAAGGCCGGGGATGTCGGCCATTACGAATCGTCGAAAGCCGCTCAATTCGACGATTCCGAGGACCGGCTCGATGGTTGTGAATGGGTAGTCGGCGATCTTGGGCCTTGCAGCCGAGCATCGGGAGATGAGGGTGCTCTTGCCGGCGTTGGGCATGCCGACCAGGCCGACGTCGGCGATAAGCTTCAATTCGAGCCTGATATTCCTTTCCTGGCCAGGTTTGCCGGGCTCGGTGTATCTTGGGGTCTGGTTGATGGAAGTGGCGAATGCCTTGTTGCCCTTTCCGCCCTTTCCGCCGAGACAGAGGCGGGCCTTGGCCCCGATTTCGTTGAGGTCGATAAGCAGCAGGTCGAGGTCGAGGTCGTAGATCAGTGTTCCCGGGGGGACCTTGATTATGAGGTCTTCGCCGCTGGCGCCGTGTTTATTTGCGCCTGAGCCGGGCTGGCCGTTGCGGGCTTGCCAGTGATGCTTGCCGGCAAAATCGAGGAGGGTGTCGAGATTGGGGACGGCCTGGAAATAGACGTCGCCGCCCTTTCCTCCGTCGCCGCCATCGGGTCCGCCTTTTGGGATGAATTTCTCCCGTCGGAAGCTGAGGCATCCGTTTCCTCCGTCGCCGGCCTTTACCCAGATTTTTGCCTGATCGATAAACATAGGATTATTTCGAGGCCCATTCTATTTGGAAAGCTGCGTTCGGCAAGCGTATTTCGTATCTCGTATCGCGTATTGCGTATCTCGTGAAGCGTGGAGCGGCGGGGCGGGATCCGGCTTCGCCAAAGGCCTCGGCGCGACAAATTGGGTTCGTTTGGGTTTGTTTTCTTCGAGCGTCGGTGGGGCGAGTATTGTGGTAACTCTTTGGGGCATAAGAGGTTGTGCTGATTTGTTCGATTTGCGAATTGGGTTTGTTTTGCATGATTGCGGTATAGGCACAAAGGGGCAAAGGCGCATAGGGACAGAGTGATAGAGGCATCGTCGGCCGACAGGTCGAGATTGCGTTTGTTCCGGCTTGGCCAGGATGAATTGGGTTTGATCCTTCGACTGCACTCGGGACTCCCTTCGGTCGTTGGGTTTGTTTTTTCGGGGGCGGAGGGGAAAAATATCGCCATAATGCTTTTCGTAGCAAGGGATTAGAGCTATTTTGCCTATTTTGAAATTGGGTTTGTTTTGCATAATTAAGGCGAAGCCACCAAGGCACCAAGGCACAAAGAACGGAAGGGTGCAAGAGGTAAGAGCATAAGGGCACAAGAGGTAAAGTGGGGTGGATAGGAGACTTGGGTAGGAGACAGAATGCGGACGACGGAGGACAGACGATGGATGATGGACGAGAGATGACAGACGATATTCCATGTACTACATACAATTTACTATCTCGATTCTGTTAGTTTGGTGGGTATTATATCATATTGCGAGTTTTATGTCAAGTGAATTATAACCACAGATTTCTCAGATACCTAAGGCACAAGTTTGCGGAGATTAACACTGATTGTCAAATAGGGGTAAAGGGGCAGGGGGGGCTGAGGGAATTGATCGCGGATTTTACGGATTTTCACGTATTTGTGTGGGTCAGAGAAGGCAGTTTGTCCTATTGATTATCGATTGTTGACTATTGACTACTTGATAAGCAAAGAGAATTGAGATGTTTTGGCAGGGTCGGTTGGACGCGTGAAGGCCTTTAAGCGGTGGGGGCTTATAGGTAGGTGTTATCCTGGACAGATCCCAAAGCCCCAAGGGCCCCTGGCGGGGGGATAAATCTCATGGGATGATTCTTTGGGTCGGAGTGTGGATGTTAAAATGGGCAAGTAGAACAAATAAAAGGTAAAGGGCATGATAGAGAGCCTATAGACGGTAGCAGAAAATATGTTGACTCTAAGCAAATTATTTTATTTTTCTGTTAAAAGATGCCACACATAGTGATATACTTATAATTAGAAAGCTCTTTGGCAAACGAATATCATTCCGGGTAAGCGTACAGAAGACTCCTCGTGACCGCCTGAAAAGGGCGCAATTGAAGGGTTGCCTTCGGGTGACCGCCTCTCAGAGTAACCTGAGAGGGAGCTTCGTGTGGGCCAAGCGACGTCACGGGCCGGATGCCTGTGGCCAAGCGTTCCTATCCCGCTGCTTAAGCTTTATGGGCGACAAGCATGACACGTCGGACATAGTGGTTAGGACGGCAGCCTATGATGGGATAGCCACCGATAGCTTATGGTGAGTAACATCGCCGAGAGAAACAACAAGTTGTTTCTCTAAGTACAAGAGAGGGTCGCTTTACTTTTGCGGAAATCGCGAAGAGTGAGGTGACTGACCCCATTATCATGAGGAAAATTCTGGTCGAACTGATGAGCAATCCGTGCGGATTGCCAGTTCGCCATAACGTGTTCTTCAAAAAGGAGAAAAAAATGAAGACAAACAGGATTTGCGTGGACCCGGATATCTCCGAAGCGCTCGCTGAGGTCGACAGGCTCAAAGATGAGCTTGAGAGACTCTTGGAGCGGTGCAGGGGAAAACCCGGGTCGGTAGATTTGGCCCGTGCCTTGGCACGAGTAAAGCGATTGCGGAAGATGCTGATTGCATCCTCATGCGATGGCGGGGATTGGGGCACAGCAGTGGAAATCATTGCTTGTCTGGTCCAGCTCGCTGCGAGACTCTGGCCATCATAATCTACTCTCTCTTTTCTTTTGAAATAGTTCATGGATTACTACGATGCATGCTGGACAAATCATAAGACTGATTCGGACCCTTGATGGGGTGGCACAGGGAGAGCTTGCGCAGAGGTTGGGCATCAGTCGGGCATATCTTTCACAAGTCGAAAATGGAAGACGCGAGCCGAGTTTTGCGTTTCTTAAGACACTGTCAAAGGAGATGCGAGTGCCGCTTCCGTTGCTGGTATTGGGAGACGGAGGGGGGGACGGAGATAAAGGAATTATAGGAGAATTGGAGAAGGTTCTTGCTGAGTTAATAGCTGCACGAGCGGTTCAGTTGCAGCCGGAGTACCAATTTCAGTTGTGGACGCAAGGTGATCAAGAGGATAGTTGACAAACTGAGGATTGTTGAAGTCAAGCACCTTTCCATGCACTTGGGAAGTACGCCGGTTGAGCTGGCGCATGTTTGTAGTAGCATTTCAAGGCATCCCTCACAGTACTACCGTTGGTGGAATAAATGCTTTCCCAATGGAAAAACGCGGCCGATGGTTGAAGTGCGCGGGCGGTTGCGTGAGATACTGGATCGGTTGAATGACTTGTTGCAGCATGTGTGCCTACCTGAGTATGTGAATGGTGGCGTGCCGGGTCGTTCGGTGTTATCTAATGCAATGCCGCATCTAAACAAGCCTATGCTTATGAAGACGGATTTGGCCAATCACTTTCCGAGAGTGTCACCTGGGCGAGTGTACGCAATGTTTCGGAAGCAGCAAGAATGTAGCCCCGAAGTGGCACGGATATTAACCCGGTTGACTACGCAGAGTGGTGGGCTTCCACAAGGTTCGCCAACAAGCGTGGCGGTTTCTAACTTGGTGACTTTAGGGCTCTCAAGAAGACTCAGACGGTTTGCAGAAGCGCGCGGTGCGGTTCTAACTCAGTACGTAGATGACTACATTTTCTCCGGGGGCAAACGATTAGCTGGCTGCAAAGAAAAGATAATATCCATTGTCAAGCAGGAAGGCTTCAAAGCAAATGAGGCGAAGACTGTCTCGGTGCCCGCGGACAAGGAACAGATCGTAACAGGTATAAGGGTAAACGGGTCCCAAATGGATGCCCCCAGTTCAAAGGTTGCTGATGTGAGAAAGGCGATCCGGAGACTGCGGTGTGAGTTGGAGGTGACGGGAAGCGTGCCCACGAAGAGGATCAAGTCGATAGAAGGTAAGATATCGTATATTGCAGCGTACAATAGGGGTACTGGCAAGTATCTGCGAAGACAACTTGATCACATCAAAACGCCAGGTGTGAGGATTGCAGGGCGTGAGGAGATTGCTGGCTAGGTCAGGGGCGGGGGATAGTTGGTGCGGTTTCGGCGTGTGCAACAAGTTGCACACCCTACCGCTTGGGAATTTCAGATACCTGATGCACAAGTTTCACATTTCGGATACCGAGCTGCGGTGTCACAAGTTTCATATTGTGGTAGAGGAAAAAGGGCGACCCCATGTGGTCGCCCCTACAGATTCGGGGATGGAGGGGGGGAGTGGTTCGCCGTAGGGGTAGGGGGAATTGGGTGGTTGCCCTGAGCGCGGGGTGGGGGCTAGCGGGAGTGGTGCATAGACGGCCGGTCGAATAGGGCGCCGCCCGCGGGTGGGCCCGACTTGCGTCGGGATAAACTCCGGCTGAGCGGCAGTTGCTATTTGGACCAGTTTTGGGCGCAGGCGGTGAAGTCGTAGAAGTTCACCATCCGGTCTCCGCCTTTGGGGGCTACGTCGGCGGGGGAGGGGGCTGTTGCCAACCATTGGTTAGCGAAGGTATCGAGGTCAATCAGGTCTATATCGGCATCCTGGTCGAAGTCGCAGGAGAACGGTAAATGGTAGGGGACTACGGTTACCTCTGTGGTGAACTTGTACGGATTGGGCCCCGGGCTATCGTAAATCAGCTCGACGAAGAAAGCGGTCCAGCCGGTGGGCGGCTCGGGGACTCGGGCGATGTACACGCCGCCGCCCTGATCGCTCAGGGGCGAGCTCGTCCAGACGGGCGTCGGGGCCAAGTGGCCTTGCGACGGGTAAGGGTTCTTGCGAAAGTCCCTTGCGGATGGGTTGGCGGCCTGCCATAGATTCACCCAGCCCGGGGGGGCAAGCGGATCGGTCAGGACTCGTATCGAATCATCGCCTTCGAGCGTCCATGAGAATTGCGGCATAGAGTCGCCGGCCAATACGGCCTGGTAGTAAACCAGGACGCTATTCATTGCATCGGTATTGAGGCCGTGGTCGGTGTTGGGGACGTATCGAAGATATTTGTCTGCGGGCAGGTCGTCGAAATAGAATTGGGACGAATCGGGCAGGAAGAAGTCGTCGCCCGCTGAGTTGACGATGTATTTGGGCATAGTATAGCGATCGCGATACCAGTAAGGATCGACGATCTCCCACAACGCGTGAAGCTGCGGGGCGCCCATCCGCTCCATAATGCCCATATCTTCGTAGTCGTGTACGGCGGCGGCCCAGAAACCCAATGCCGACCAGTGGTGGTTGAAAGAGACCTCCACATTGAGCAGGTCTATGACGAGCGGGACTATTGCGACGACGCGTGAATCGACGGCGGCTGTGGTCCAGGTTGTCCAACCTCGCTTGGAGGCGCCGGCTACGACAAAGGCGTCGATAGCGGCGGAGGGGCTGGTGACGGTGGGGACGTAGGATTGGATCGTATCCATCGCCCGGACTACGGCTTTGGTCATCGGGAGACGGGGAAGCCAGGTAGCATCGGCGGTGGTTAGGAACTTGTCCCAGGCATAAGCGATGAGCTCATCTTCGGTGCGACCGTTGGGGAAACTCTCCGGGTGGGGCTCGGCGGTGAACTTGAGCCGCTGGTTGGGAATCTGTCCGAGGTTGGCGACGACGGTATTGGTGGCGGAGGCAAAGCCGGCGAGCATCTCGAGCTCGGCGCCGTCCCGCCAGGAGGTTGGGGCGGACCTTCCATTATTGCCGCCGTTGATGTAGAGAAATGCGGTTGCGGCGGCAATATCGTCGGGGACGAAGACGGTAAGCCAATGGCGCCAGATAGTGCCGCCTTGATCGCCGTCCTCGATGTCGGCGCTGGTGCGCCACTGCTGCGATGTCATATCCAAAACGTATGCTGTGAAGCCCGGGCCTGAGATGGTGTTGCTGAGGGTATAGGCGTAGTTTGAGTCCGGGGCGGTGACGTAGTCATCCAAGGCTGTGGCTGAAGCGGGCGGGGCCCATACCAGCAGGCAGAGAGCCAAAGCAATTGAACTGAGGTCTCTTTTGCCGAAGTCCATGTTGTACTCCTAATCTCGGATTGTCTTATCTGCCACCATTCTACCAAAAAGGGGCTGGTTTTACAAACGGCTTGCGCATGAAATTCAAGCAGAGATCGTGAATTGGCGCTATCGTAGCAGAAATCGGTGTTCTTGAGGCAAGATCAAGTGACTGGGGCGACAGCAGTGTAAGGATGAGCGAAAGACTTATGGATTTTAGCAAAGCCGGAGTTCGGGAAAAGGAATCGCCTCGCCTTTGTGGGCGAGGCGAGACTATTCAAGTAGATTCCTCGATTTCGGCCCTACGGGCCTTCGCTCGGAATGACAGTTCAAATTTTGGGCAGGTCGAGTCTAGTTAGAGTGCCTTTATGTATTTACGATAGGTTTAGACCTTCATTTCGAGCGGTCCCCAGCCGTTTCGTTGCTGGCGCCAGGCGAGGTCGTTAATCTTTGGGTCGCTGGTGATCTTGCCGGCTTCGTCGAGCTCGAGCTTCTTTCCAGCGCGGGCGCAGAGGTTTCCGAGCTGGATATTGGCTGTCATTGGGCCGGAATAGCCGAAGTTGGACTGGCTGAACTCGCGGGGCTTCTCGCCCTTGCAGGCCATGAAGAATTCCTGGTGATGGCCGGGGGAGCGTTCGAGGAGCTTTTCGGGCCGTCCGAACTCTCTTCGCCTGGCATCGGGGATGAGTTGCGTGCTGTCCCAGTAATCACCGTTGACGAGCATTTTGCCCTTTGTGCCGATGACGAGATTTCCGGTTCTGGGCAGCTCGCGGCCATCGACTTTTAGCTCCTCGGGATTCTCGGGCATGAAGGGCTTTCCGTCTGCTTTGTTGCCCTCGTACCAGTATGTAGTGAATCCGAGTCGGCCGTCTTTTGCGCGGTATGTGCACTTGACGACCATACCGGACGGGAACTGGTCCTTGACGGGTCCTGTCATAATGACCGGCTCGGCGGTTGCGGCGTAGCCCGGCTTCATGATCGAATAGATTCCGTCGGTGGTATGACAGGCCATATCGCCCAGCGCCCCGGAGCCGAAATCGACGAAGCCCCGCCAATTGAAGGAATGGTAAACACCCTTCTTGAAAGGTCTCATCGCGGCCGGGCCGATCCAGGCCTCCCAGTCGAGTGTATCGGGGATGGGATCGGACCCCTCGGGCCGGTCTCCGCCCTGGGGCCAGACCGGTCGATTCGTCCAGGTGTGAAACTCGGTGATATCGCCGATTGCACCGGCCTTAACGTATTCGTAGGCAGTCCTCCATCCATCGCCGGCGTGGCCCTGGTTGCCCATCTGGGTAACGACCTTGGGATTCTTTGCGTAGGCTGCGGCGAGGAGCTGTGCCTCGCGAACCGACCAGGTCAGGGGCTTTTCGGTGTAGCAGTGAATCCCCATAGAAACGGCGGTCATCGAGGGTGCGAAATGGCTGTGGTCCGGGGTGGCCACGAAGACGACATCGAGGTCCTTGCCGTGCTTTTCGAATACCTTGCGCCAGTCCTGATAGCCGACGGCATTCTCCCAGCCTTTCTTGTCGAGGACTCCGCCCCAGCGGCCCTTATCAACTTCGGCGAAGGCGATGCACTGAAGGCC
>JAFGTU010000519.1 GCA_016933985.1 Sedimentisphaerales bacterium
CTTCGCCCCCGCATCGCCCTCTCGCAAGCCCCCAACTTTATGTTGGGGGTCTTCTCTTGCGTTTAGCGCTCGCCGGCACTTGTCCCCTGGGAACTTGTCCCTTAGGGATGGCCACCCTCTCATCCATCCCGTCCCCGTCTTCATTACGAGGAACCCTGCCCTGCACGCACTGAGCCTGTCGAAGTGAGCATCGTCGAAGGATCGAATAGGTGGCAATCCCCTTCCCCCGAAATCAAACCAGCCAAACTCAGAGAGCCAGAATCTGACACCCCAGCGTGCTACTCACTGTTTCTCAGGCACGGAAGCCGGTATTACAGGGAAGGACAAAAGAAAAAGGGCTGCAAGCGGGATGCTCACAGCCCTGCCCACATAAAAGATTAGTTTTATGAGAATCTATGGTTGCCCGCGCCTTCTCAATAATCCCAAACCGCCGATGCCGAGCAGTAAGAGCGTGGCAGGTTCTGGGACAAGGGATATTGTGCCATTGTTATATATCTCAAAGTATGCATTGAGTGTATCCCCGCTCAGCAGAGTCCCCGTTAGCTGCCCAGTGTGCCCATTACCCACAAGGTCGATGTAACCAACGGGGTTCCCATCGACGGCAAAATCCGAACCGTGTATCTTCATTACTCCGTTTTCATCAACAACCAGCCAGTCGACTGCTGCGCACCCGAAAACGTTAATCCAGCTATTGCCAAGAGGAACAAGAGCTAACATCGACCCACCGTAAACGCTGGCCAAACTGTCATCGCAGGAAATAAGAAAATCCATCCAACCGCCGGATACGTCTACCTTGCTGGTGTCGTAGATGTCCATCTCCGAGAGGATTGCCCCGTCAAGGACGTTCACTGTAGTCCCATTACAGACTACTACGAAGTCGTTGACTGTGTAGTCGATGACGTGGAATCCTCCGTCACAAAGGCGAAGCTCGGCGACAACGGGGCAGGTCCACAAGAGCAAAATTACTGCGACCACCAAGTTTTTTAAACACGTACTTCTCATCATCACTCTCCTTAAAAGGAGTTTTTGGGTAATTGCCCTCCGGATGGCGCTCGTGTGGGAAAACGTTTCGCCACGCATCCTTGAAGCTGGACCTCCTTGATGCCGCGCCTCCTTGAACAAGCGAAATTATACCCATCCAAAACCAATTGTCAAGCAGAAAATCCGATAATGAGCGGTTTCTTGCGACCAGAACCACATTTTCAGGCGTTTGCTCGCGGATTCAGCAGGTTTCCAAAGCCTCAACCTGCCTTCCGCGTGCCTTGCTGTTCCTTTTGGCGCATATCGCCGTTGTAGTCGCACCGGCGTGTCCAACCTGCTCCTGAACAAACCGCAAGTCGTGTCCGCCGTTGTTCGGAATCCGCTCCCAAAGCCCAGGTAAACGCCGTATAATCGGCTTGCGAAGCCCGTCCGATTAACTGACGACAAAAACCCCATCCGCCTATCAAATCCTGATCTCCTGTTCTCCTGATCCCCTCCAACCTTTTCGCCTGATGCCCCGATCTCCTCTTCTCTCCCACTTTTCTTTGTGCCCTTGTGCCCAGGGCGCCTGTGTTCTATGCATTCGTACCTATTTCAAATCTGTATTAATCTGCGACAAATCTGTGAAACTTGTGCCCTAGGTATCTGTGGTTAAAATTCACTTGACATCAAACTCAATATCCAGTATAATACACACCAAACTGAATAGGCTTGATCATACCGACAAAGGCGGAGAACGCAAAACATGGCCCGCAAAAACAATCAGAACACCTATCCGGATGGCCCGCCCGTGCCCGCATCAATAGGCAATAGTAAATCATCAATAATCAATCCTCTGATTTCCTGTTCTCCTGATCCCCTCCAACCTGATTCCCTGATACCCTGGTCACCTCTTGCCTCTGTCTTCCGCCTGCCCCGGCGTAGCCTTGCGCGAAGCCGGGTGTCTTCTACCCAAACCGCCCATCTTACCACTTGCCCTCTTGTCTCTCCACATTCTGTCTTCTCTTTTCTTCTCTTCGTGTCTTCGTGCCTTCGTGGCTACAACTCAATTATGCAAAACAAACCCAATTTCAAAATAGGCAAAATAGCCTTAACTCCTTGCTCCGTAAAGCATTATGCAGATATTTCCCGCCGCCGCCCTCAAAAAAACAAAGCCAATCAAACCCAATCCTCCCCTCGGAATACGCGATACGCAATACGAGATACGCTTCACGAAATACGAGATACGAATTCATCCGCAGCATGGACTTCTCAAAGAATTCACCTTATGATTTGCAAAGCGTCCGCAATGTCTGCGTATTACAGTCAGAATGTCGGGCCGGGTCCTCGATGTTGTCTCAAGCGAAAAAACAGAAATACGATTACGAAGCTGAATCAGGAGAATAAGAGCAATGGCTAAGGCGAGCAGGTTCATCTTATGTTGGGCGTTTATTGTTCTAACGGCTGGAGTCTCCGGTTGCGGCGCCCGCGAGACGGTGCAGCCCCAGTCTGTCGGGTTGTCCGAGGAGGGTTTGGCCCGAATTACCGCCCTGATGCAGGAAAATGTCGAAAAGCAGCGGGTCGCCGGTGCCGTAGCCGCCGTCGCCCGCCACGGCAAGCTCGCTTATCTGCAATGCGTGGGCAAGGCCGATATCGAGGCGGGCCGCGATATGCAGCCCGACACCATCTTCCGCATCGCCTCGATGAGTAAGCCCATAACGAGCGTTGCCGTCCTGATACTATACGACCAGGGCAAGATAAAGCTCGACGACCCCGTCTCCAAGTACATACCCGAATTCAAAAACCCTATGGTGCTCCTCCCGGGACAGAAAATAGACCAGGCAGCCAAAGCCAAGCGCGAGATAACAATCAAGGACCTGCTCACGCACACATCCGGCCTGACCTACCAGTGGGACGCCCATCTCGGCCCGCTTTATCGAGAGGCCGGCATCACTCACGGCGTAATAAGCGATGACGGCATCCTGGCTGAGAAGATGAAGCGACTGGCCCGGATCCCGCTCCTCCATGAGCCGGGTGAGGCATGGACCTACGGCCTAAGCGTCGATGTGCTCGGGCGTGTCATCGAGGTCGCTTCCGGAAGGAGCCTCAAGCAGTTCCTCGATGAGCAAGTATTCGGTCCGCTGAAAATGAACGATAGCTGCTTCTTCGTCCCGGACGAGAAGCTGGGGCGACTTGCCGTTGCCTATGCGCCGCTGCCGGGGACTGGATTGAAACGCCTCGATAGCGAGGTAGTCACCGAGGGGCCGTTCAGCTATTGTGCGGACCACCCGTACAAGGGACCAAAGACATATTACTCCGGCGGAGGCGGACTCTGCTCCACCGTCGGCGACTATCTGCGCTTCTGCCAAATGCTGCTCAACGGCGGCCAGTTGGACGGCGTGCGAATCCTAAAAGAGTCAACAGTGGCGATGATGACAACGGACCAGGTGGGACAACTCAAACAAGGCGAGGGCTTCGGACTCGGTGTCAGCGTCGTGCGGAATTCCGACGAGGCCGGGGGCCTCGATTGCGTCGGCGCATTCGGCTGGGGCGGATTCTGGTACACGATCTTCTTCGTCGATCCCGCCAACGACTTAATCGCAATATGCATGAGCCAAATCCATCCCGACGGCGAGGCTACCCTAAACAAAAAATTCAAATCCCTGGTCTATGAATCCCTCGCCAAATAAAATCCCACCCGCCGCCAAACAACTCAACACTCTGGAGACGCTACCCACCCACACATATATTGTTAAACCACCCTCGCCAACAATACTGAAAATTCGCCCCAAAAAGCCAACGGTCGGATTCGAACCGACAACCCCTGGTTTACAAAACCAGAGCTCTGCCGTTGAGCTACGTTGGCGTAGCCGATTTCGACAAGTACAATAGCCCATTATATCGCACTACCGTGATTGCCTCAAGCCGAAATACTGGGAACATACCTATGAAAAACGGCAGAGCCTTTTTTACAAAGTATTTACAGATGCCGAGCCGAAATTGGGCGTATAATGTAAGTAAAGAGGCACAGGTGCATTTATGAAACACAAAGCATCCATATTGGTAGTTGAAGATGAGCAGAAGATTCGCACGGCCCTGCGGGACTTTCTCGAGTTTCACGGTTTCTCGGTTGCGGACGTCGTTGACGGCCTGGAGGCCGAGCGAATCGTGGCGAATAAGCAGTTCGACCTGATTTTACTGGACTTAATGCTGCCCAAGATTAGCGGCGAGCAGCTCTGCACGAATTGGCGTCGGGATGGGCTGCAAACGCCCATAATCATGCTCACCGCCAAGGGCCAGGAGAGCGAGCGAGTCGAAGGTCTCAATATCGGGGCCGACGACTATATCACCAAGCCATTCTCCTTAGAGGAGCTGCTGGCGCGAATAAATGCTATCCTCCGCCGGACCGATCCGGCCCGAGCGGTAGGTCAGAGTTTCAATTTCGCCGACTGGGAGGTTGATATCCCGGCCCTAAAGGTCAAACGCGATGGAAAGGAAATCGAGATCACCAAGCGAGAGGCCGCGATCATACAGTACTTTGCAGCCAATCCCAACCGTGTCATCAGCAGGGAGGAGCTCTATAAAGAAGTCTGGGATGAGACGATGACCGAATTAGGCACGCGGACTATGGATATGCACATCGCCAAGCTCAGGAGCAAGATCGAGGCCGATACCGCCGAGCCGCAAATCATCAAGACCGTGCGCGGCGCCGGCTACAAGTATGAGACTCAGGTTTAGCAATAATGTACAAGCGGCTAATCATTTTATCGGCAATAATCCTCGCGGCCCTTTGCGGGCTTGCCTGGCTGGGCTACCACTCCATTGGGATATGGGCTGCCGGTATGGAGGGGACCAGGCTCGGCGAGTTTGCCGCGGTGGCCGAGCAGGTCAGGCAGGATATCAATCGCAAGCTCGATGAGTTTATAGCCGTAGAGCAAAGCCGCCCTTACACCGAGTACCAGAATTATTACGTCCCGGACAACACCGTTGCCGGGCAGCGGCAGATGCCCGTCCTGCGTTCTCCGCTGGCCGGCACACTCGGGCAGGGCCTCGCCTACGGGCAGTTCCAAATCAATCCGAGCGGAGGCATTATCACCCCCAACGACGAGATCCGAGCGGTGAGCGATTCCGACCAGGCCGGCGATTTGCTCGCACAGGTGGATTTGAACATTAAAAACGTACGAGACAATCTATTGCCGGCGTTGAGCAGTATCGAAGCAAGCTCGCTCAAAATGGGCTCTGGCGTCAAGGAAGACACGCAACTGAAAGAGCAGCAAGTGTACAAGCTGGTGCAGGCCGCGGCAAATGAAGACGGTCAGAAGCAGGTCGCCCAGGGCAAGGCGCCTCAGGGATTTCGCGGGAAGAACTTCTCTATAGAGAGTTTTCAGAACCCGGACCAGCAGGCCCAGGTCATAAACCGAAGTCGCGCCGTTGTTCAGCAGGATTATGCAAGTAATTCACTGCAGCAGGGCGTCATGAACCAGACGACCGAGGAAAACGCCCAGATACGAGTACAGGAATCCGCAAAGGCAAGCCAGCCGCAAGCACCAGTAGTAGATGCTCTAGCAGTAGCGCCTGTCAGGACACAACCGGAGCAGCCGCCTCGAAGCGTGGATTCACCTATCAGTGACGCTCAGATGGCCCTATCACAAGAGTACGCAGACCAAATGATGCAGACGCAGGTCGAAACGATTAAGGAAGAGCCCGATATGGTGCAGGTCCGCATCGAGCCGTTCGTCCCGCTGAAGGTCCCGTGCAGGGAGGGCGAGAATTCCGTATTCGGCGGGCAGATATTCATGCTCAGGCACGTTCAAATCGAGGACAAGCACTTTGTGCAGGGCTTCCAGCTCAACGAAACCGAGCTGATCAAGGAAGTCGAGGAATCGGCGCAGCAGTTTATGCGCGACGGGATGGGCTTTGAGCTGGCCGAGAAGGCAAATGGAAACTCGGCGTACACGGCCATTCTGGACTTCGGCTTCGGCAAGCTGATACTCAATCTGCTGGAGACAGACCCGCATCGAATCGCCAGGAAGATAAGCGGGATGCGAACCTGGTACTTCAGCATCATCACGGTCGTTTTGCTGGCGGTGACGCTTGGGCTGACGAGCTTGTGGCATAACACGCAGGCTCAACTCCGCTTGGCGCGCAAGAAAGACGATTTCATATCAGCGGTCTCGCATGAATTGAGGACCCCTTTGACCTCGATAAGAATGTATGCCGAGATGCTGGAGAAGAACTGGGTAAAATCCAAAGACAAGGCCGCCGACTACTACAAAAATATGCGGCAGGAGAGCGAGCGGCTCAGCCGGCTGATTGAAAACGTCCTCGACTTCTCGCGAATCCAGAGGGGCCGAAAGAGATACAATTTTAGCCTGGGCGACATAAACAAGTCCGTCGCCGGCGTCGTCGAAATGATGCGCCCGTATGCCGCCCAGAACGGCTTTGAAATAAGGACCCAATTCGGCGAAATTGGCCAGAGCGCCTTCGATCCCGACGCCGTAACACAGATAGTCGTAAACCTGCTCGACAACGCAGTCAAATACGCCCGCAATGCAGAAGATAAGACCATAATCGCGCGTACCAAGACCGACCGCGAATTCACCATAATAGAAGTCGAGGACCACGGCCCCGGAGTCCCGCACCGCCAGAGAAAGAAAATCTTCGAGGAGTTCTACCGCATCGGCGCAGAGTCCACACGGGAAACCACAGGCACCGGCCTCGGCCTGGCACTGGTCAGAAGATTCGCTCAGGCCCACAACGGATTCGTCGAAATCATAAACGCCCGCCCAAAAGGCGCAATCTTCAGAGTAGCCCTCGCCGCACGGGCGTAGGCCCCATTCCGCTCGGGCTGACAGGCAGGCCTGTAATCTGCTCCGGTTCGCTCCCAGTCATCCTGATCCTGTTCTCACTAGTGTTTTCACTGCTTTCAATCTTTGTGAAGCTAAACGGGGATTTGCGAATACCTTCATGCTATTTTCAAGGTTGGTGAATATTTTACGTTATTTTTACAAACGTTTGCCGCTTCCCGTCGTCTTAACAAATAGTGAAAAGACTCGGCGACCATCCTTGTGTGTGGCATGCTCTTAGTGCGCCGTCGGGAAGGTCTAATCTTGGTTAGGATACGCATAACTGCAGGAAAAGGAGGAACATATAATGCAGCGGAAGACTTCATCTATTCTCATTTGTCTTATCGCCCTTGCCGTATCGTCGGGCTTTGCCGTTGCCGTCTGTCCTCCGGCCGACCTTACGGGCGATTGTATCGTCGATTTCAGCGATTTCGCCGTGATGGCCGTCTATTGGCCCCTGACCGACTTCAATGACGTTACGGAGGTTACGGCTCAGTGGCTGGCCGAAGGGGTGCCGAATGACCCGTGCAACTTAGTGTGGGTATATATCGACGATCCGGGCGTGCCCGGCCATGAAAGCTTTACCGGCTATATGAGCAAATATGAGACTACGAATGCCCAGTATTGCGAGTATCTCAATGCCGCATTCGCTTCGGGGGACATATATATCACCGGCGGGACGGTTTATGGTTCCAACGGTTCTAACAGCGGAGCGGATTATGCGAATTTTGCCTACTTCGACACCTCGTCCGGCAGTTCGTACAGTCAGATTATTTACCATGACTACAAGTTCAGCGTTCGCAGCCGGGACGGCTACAGTATGGTCGATCATCCGGTTGTACAGATAAGCTGGTTCGGAGCAACGGCTTTCTGTAACTATTATGGCTACAGATTGCCGACCCAATGGGAATGGCAGGCCGTCGCCGATTATGACGGCAGCTGCAGCTACGGTTGCGGCACATCGATAGATCAAGGTAAGGCAAACTACGACGACGCCAACCCTCTCAACCTCTCCGACTATCCTTATACCAATCCTGTAGATTACTATTGTTCGTACGGATACGGACTGACCGACATGGCCGGAAATGTCTCGGAATGGACCAGCAGTTGCTGCGACCCCGACTGTATCTACAGCCTCCGCGCCATTCGGGGAGGATGCTGGCACTACCACGGCTACGCCTGCACCGTCTGCTGCCAAGAAAGCGACTATCGAGACCACAAACACAGCAGCATAGGATTCCGAGCCTGCCGATAACTCCGCCTCCACCCGTTCGATTAGAACCTTTGCTTCGAACAGACGGACAAAAGAAGGGGCAGGAGCATTCTTGCGACCGCTTATCTTCTTCAGGCCTGCACGTCCGCCTCGCTCTACGCCGACCGCAGTTGCGCAGCGACCCAGAAAACCATTTCCCGCAATTCGCTTATCCGGTACAATCCTCTTGTCTGAAAAACAGCCTGTCGAATGAAAGGGTGTGCTATGCCTATTCTTAAAATGTTCAAGAGCGTCCCTGTAGTGCTGCTGTCCGCTGCGGTCGCCTGCGCTGCGCCGTTTGTTATTAAGCTGGAGATTCCCGCGCCGCAGGATTCGGCGGGTGGGATTATCACGGCTGATGTCGATAACAACGAGACTATGGATTATCTCGTTACCGTGCCCGGCCATTTGGCGGTGTACGGCGGCGACGCCAAGAGACTTTGGGTGCTAAAAGAGGACATCGTTGTGGGCGGCTCCAGCGAGAGCGAGGGTCTGCCGGGCCATTGCGGCCCCGGAGTCGCCGCGGGCGACGTCGATGACGACGGAAAATGCGAAGTCGTCTTCATAACCAAGGATTCCGTCATTCACGTTGTCGAAGGCGGGACGGGACGCGAAAAGGCTAAAGCTGCGCCGCCTGTCCCCGAGGGCGCCCAGCGATGGGAACTGGCGATGATTGCCGATTTCCGAGGAACCGGAAAAGACCTCGATATCCTCCTCCAGGCGACCAATAAAGATGGCTATAGAATGGGCAAGTTCCTCGCGGCCTATACAATGAAAGACCTCCTCGCCGGCGGAAAGCCCCTCTGGCAAACGGATGAATTCGTAAGCTGCGCCCATAACGGCGCCCGCCTGGCCGACCTCGACGGGGACGGGCGCGATGAGGTCCTCGGCGCGACTCTCTTTTCGCCTGATGGCAAGTTGGTCACCCGCGCCATTCCAGACCGCTACCACATGGATAGCGTCTTCGTAGCGAACGTTCAGACGAAACTAAAAGGCCTGGAAGTCGTCCTGCTCGAAGAGGGCGCCAACCAGGTCCAGCTCGTTGGGCTTGGTGGGCCTGTCTGGCGAAACCACTTCAACAAGCAGGAGCCGCAGAATGCCGCCGTCGGACGATTCAAAGAGGGAAGCGACGAAATCTTTGTATGGTGTCGGTCGCGATATAACGAGCATCAGAAGCCGTTCGTCTTCGATTCAGCCGGCAAGATGGTCTTCGACTACGAAATGGACGATGTCGCCCCGCCGGGCTGGACCGCCAGCGGAGTCGAGATAATCAACACTATCGACTGGACCGGCGAAAGGCAGCAGCTTGCCTGCGCCAAGGAGCGCCATAAGAGCGGCGATGTATGCCTCTTCGAGCCGCTCACCGGCAAATTCGTCGCAACCTTCAAGGAAAAGGCCGACAGGCTCTACGTCGCCGATGTCACCGGCGA
>JAFGTU010000520.1 GCA_016933985.1 Sedimentisphaerales bacterium
AGAAGCCGACGATCCGAACGACCTCTTTCTCCATACCGTGCTCGACAAGGGACGGGGCTACTGCCTGAGCCTTTCGGTTCTTTATCTCTCCGTTGGCGAGCGGTTGGGCCTTCCATTATACGGCGTCGTTGTGCCGGGGCACTTTTTCGTTCGCTATGACGACGGGCGGACCAGCTTCAATATCGAGACCACCAGCAAGGGCGCCTCGGCGTCTGATCAGCACTACATAGAGAAGTTCAACGTCCCGCAGGAAGAACGCGGCGGCATCTACATGAAGAATCTCAACAAGATTCAGACCTTGGGGTGCTTTTTCAATAATCTCGGCTTGAGCTACAACAAGGTTGGCAATACCGAGTCCGAGCTTCTTGCCCTTGTGCGGGCCGCCGAGATCAATCCGACCCTATCGGAGTCGCGGACAAATCTTGGAAATGTATTCGTCAGACAAGGCGAGTATGACGCGGCGATACGCGAATACGAGGCTGCCCTCGCGGTAAGCCCCGACAATGCCAAGGCCCACAACAACATGGGCAATGCCTACAACGGGCGCGGCTGGATTCTTCGTGCCATTTCGGAATACCGTCGCGCCCTCGAATTGGATCCTCGCTTCATCGATGCTCACAGAAACCTGGCCATTGCGTATGCAAAGCAGAAGAACTATGCGCAGGCCCTGTCGCAGTTGAACGCTGCGCTTGAATTGGAGCCGAAGGACGCCGAGACGTACTTGCTCTTGGGCGATGTTTACGCACAGGCGGGAAAGTGCGAACAGGCGGTAGCTCAGTACAAGAAGTCGTTGAAATTCACGCCGGGCTCGGTCGAGGCATACTGCGGCATGGCGGCATGTTACGGCCAATTAGGCCAGACTGCCGATGAGATTGCCGCATACAACAGCGCCTTGTCCATAAAGCCCAATATGCTCAATGCGCTGATCAATCTGGGAAACGCCTATTTCGGGCAGAAGAAATATGACTCGGCGATAGAGCTCTTCGAGCGGGCTGTTGCCGTTGAGCCGACCAAGGCTATGATCTACTTCAATCTGGGCGCGGCCTACTCCAATAAGGGCGACTATGCACAGGCCGTCGCCGCGTTTTTGAACGCTGTGCAAATTGACGACGCCATCGCCGATGTGCATTACCAGCTCGCAGCCGGCTATTACAATTTACAGGATTTCGACCTGGCCTGGAAGCACATCATGATCGCACAGAAGCTCGGTGCAGAAGTCACCGACGAGCAGCTCGAAGCAATAAAGACCAGAATGAACCAAAAGCCCCCAACAGAATGACCACCTGCCGTCATCTCACTTCGATACCTGCCCCGGTGCTGGTTATCGGGATTCAAAATTCAGTGTTCGATACCTGTCCCGATCCCTTCGGTATCGGGGTTCGATATTCTCTGCGCCTTCGCGCCTTTGCGGGCAACCCAATAATCAGTGCCAATCCGCGTTAATCAGTGTCTAAAGATAATTTCACTTGACACGCAACCACCAATATGATATAATATCCATCAAACTAATTGTGGATCGTTAATATGAAAACCATAGAAGCAAATAGAATGTCAGATCACCCGGACCCACTCACGGCCGGGTCAATAATAAATAGCCAATCGTCAATAGTAAATCCGCCCAGCACCCCCACCTTGCCCATCTTGCCAAAATCCTATCTCCTCTGTGCCCTCGGTGCCCTCGGTGGCTGGCGCTCAATTATGCAAAACAAACCCAATTTCAAAATAGGTGAAATAGTCTTAACTCTTTACCGCGAAAAGCCTTACAGACATTTTCCGCCCCACCTCCCTCAAAAAAACAAACCCAAACAAAGCCAATTCAAATCGAGGCGAAGCCGAGGTACCGATGCACATCGGGACCCAACTCTCACGCCCCGACACGACCTCTCGTATCGGGATGCAAGATACGCTTCATGCTTCACGCTTCACGAGATACGAGAACCGACCTTTGCCCCAGCCCGAAAAATCGCTATACTTGGCAGCATTCCTGCGAGCCTGCAATACGCCGGAACCACGAAGACCAACACCGCCGACGGACTGGCGGCCGAAACTGCAAAGACAAAGGAGAACAGAAATGGCTATACGCATCAAACCACCGAAAATCAGCTTGATTCTAATCTTCCTCGCCCTCACCATCCCGCCGCTGGCCATCGCCACCGCCGAGCCTATCAGGCAGCATCCCGACAATCCGCACTATCTTCTTTGGCGGGACAAGGCGACGGTATTGATTACTTCCGGCGAGCACTATGGGGCCGTCCTCAATAGCGCCTTCGACTACAAAAAGTATTTGGCGACGCTCGAATCGCATGGCTTTAACCTGACCAGGACCTTCAGCGGGGCCTACTGCGAGCCGCCCGGCGCCTTCAGTATTAAGAGGAATACCCTCGCACCCGATAAAGACAAGCTGATATGCCCCTGGGCGCGGAGCCAAACGCTCGGTTACCCCAACGGCGGCAATAAGTTCGACCTTACAAAGTGGGACGAGGATTACTTCAAGCGATTGCACGCATTCGTTGCTGAGGCGGATAAACGCTCAGTTGTAGTTGAGCTGGTGCTGTTCTGCCCGTTCTATGAGGACAGCATGTGGAATCTAAGCCCGATGAATGCGGCCAACAACGTCAACGGCATCGGCACAATGAAACGAACAGAGGTATATACGCTCAACGATCCCAAGCTATTGGCCGTGCAGGATGCGATGGTCCGCAAGATCATCGGCGAGCTGAAAGAATTTGACAATCTATATTACGAGATATGCAACGAGCCGTACTTCGGCGGCGTGACCCTGGAGTGGCAGGCGCACATCGCCCAGACTATCGTTGATGAAGAGAAGAAGCTCGGCGTAAAACACCTGATCGCCCAAAATATCGCCAACAAAGGCCAGAAGGTAGATGACCCCAATCCGAATGTTTCGATTCTGAACTTCCATTACGCCAAGCCGCCTGATACTGTCGCCGAGAACTACGGCTCGAGCCGGGTCATCAGCGACGATGAGACCGGCTTTGCCGGAAGCGAGCCGAAGGCATACCGCCTGGAAGCGTGGGACTTCATCATTGCCGGAGGCGGAATATTCGATAACCTCGATTACTCCTTTGCAGTCGGTAATGAGGACGGCACGAACAAGATTGAGGCGCCGGGTGGCGGCGGACCGGTTTTCTGGCGACACATGGAGATCTTCCGAGAATTCATAAAAGGCTTCGATTTTATCAAGATGCAGCCTGACAATTCGGTTATCAAAGGCGGCGTGCCCGAAAAGGCCACGGCCAGGGCGTTGGTCCAGGCCGGTAACGCTTACGCCATTTACATCAACGGCGGCAATGAGGCCAACTTAATCGTTGAACTGCCCAAAGGCAATTACACCGCAGAATGGGTCAATACCAAGACGGGGAAGATTGACAAGACCGAGAGATTCGACCATACCGCCGGCAGCCGGGCGATGGCCTCGCCCAAATACACCGATGATATCGCCCTGCGGATTCTCAACTCGCAGACGAGCAAGGGACCGGTGACTTTCATAGGCGATTTCGAGACGGCGGACCTGAAAGGCTGGCAAGTCTCAGGTAATGCGCCGCAGATCACGGGCAATCCCCGGCGCGCGGGCAAATACGCGATGAAGACTTCACTGGACCGGGATAAAGACAAGGTTGCATATCGAACGGAGGTAAGCGGGCCGGGCAGCGACGTAGGCAAAGAGTATTGGTATGGATTCAGCATCTTTCTGCCCGATGATTACGATGTTGATAAGATATGGGAGATCGTCGCGCAATGGCACGGGGTCCCTGATTTTGACAAAGGGGAGGATTGGCGAAATCCCGTCATGGCGCTGTCCACTAATGGCGGGAAATGGGGCCTGGTCACCCGGTGGGACGCCAAGGTCAACACGTTCGAGAGCGGAAAGAAGCAATACGGGGGAACGAAGACTTACGACCTCGGTTCGTACCGCAAAGACGTCTGGACTGATTGGGTAGTGCACGTCAAGTGGTCTTATCTCGCAGACGGGCTTCTGGAGGTATGGCAGGACGGCAAAAAAACCATCACACAAAAAGGCCCGAACGCATTTAACGACAAGAAAGGCCCGTACTTCAAGATGGGCCTCTACAAAGGCTGGAAAGACCCCAAGTCAAAAAGCGATGCCGTTAGCAGCAGGCTGCTCTATCACGACGAATTCCGCATGGCAGGCGTGGGCGGACGCTACGAGGACGTATCCCCCGGCGGCCGTCGAGAATAACGGGGGCGCTCCGGGTCGGGTTTAGGACGTAAAACGTGGCATGCCAGCTCGGGTGTGCATTGTCGCTCGGCATCAGCACCAAATCCCCTGGTTGTGCATTCCCCTGTTGTCTTGAGCTTAGTCAAATATGTGATAGCTCTTCTTATTACAGTTAAATCCTGGGGATGTTTTCGATCCCTATGGGGATCCTGTTTCCGGGCGCGCTTCGCCCGCTTGATTTCAATTGTTCCAGAAGCGCCTTTAGCTCTCGGCGTTTGGTTTTTTCGGCGAAATAGAGGTTTGTGGTTTCCCCGGGGTCCTTTTCCAGATCGAAGAGTTGGCCCGGCGCACCGGGGGCAGTCTCGGCAAGTGCATACTTCTTGAGCGGGCCCCTGTCGTAGTTGTTTCCTCCCGATCCGGGATGATCGAGGTATTTCCAGTTTCCCTTGCGAATCTGAAACTCTCCGCGGAAGCTCTGGGTCAGAAGATGAGGTCGGATCGATTTTGCTTCATCCTGGATACCGAGCATGGCCGGTAGCATGTCGAAACTGTCCGTGGCTACGTCGTCGGGAAGCTTGTATCCGACGACTGAGGCGAGTGTGGCGAAGATATCCGTGGTATTTGTCATCTGCTTCGAGACCTGTCCCTTGGGGATCCGGCCGGGCCACCGCGCGATAAAGGGCACCCTGTGGCCGCCCTCCCAGGCATCGCGCTTCATGCCCCGCCATCTGCCTGAGGGGTCGTGGTTGTGGTCCTGACGCATCCAGTCAACGTGAACGGTTTCTGCACCGTTGTCTGAGTTGAAAAGAATTAGCGTATCGTCGTCGATTCCCAGTTCGTCAACCAGATCGAGCACTCGTCCCACCAGGGCGTCGAGTTCCCAGACGAAATCGCCCCTCGGACCTGCCTTTGTGGCGTCGTTGAATTCGGGCGCCGGGAGGACGGGTGCGTGGGCGATCTGGGTCGAAAGAACGGCGAAGAAGGGTTTTTCGGGGCTTTTTTTGCGCTGCTCGGTTATAAACCGGCGTGTCTTTTCGTAGAAGAGAAGGTCCGCCTTGACGAATTCGTATCCCGGGGCCATCCATCCCTCATCATTATCCCATCGCCATTTGCCGCCCGGATTGGGCAGATTGGACCTCTTATGTCTCCGGTCGGCGGGTACGGGCACGATGCCGTTTTCGATGTAGATGTAAAGGGGGTCGGTGCCCGGGCAGTTGGGCGTTACGAAAGATTCGTCGAACCCCCGTTCGTTTGGGCCGTCCACGAGCGGAGTGCTCTTTTCGTAATCAATGAGAAGAGAATTCTCGAAGCCTCCTCCGAGTCTTTTGCCGTTCTTGTCGAGCCAGGTGAGCCCGACATGCCATTTTCCGAAGATTCCCGTGCGGTATCCCTTCTTCCTGAGCATGTCACCAAGAGTGAGCGTTCCGGGTTTAAGATAGCTGGGTCCTCCGGGTCCTTCGAAGGCGCCGCCGCCTCTTCCAGTGGAGCGGTATATCTGCTGTCCGGAAAAGAGGCCGTAGCGGGAAGGCGAGCAGATGGTCGAAGGGCTGTGGGCGTCGGTAAAGCGGACGCCTTCGGCGGCCATCCGGTCGAGTCGCGGTGTCTTGTATGCGCATTCGGGGTTGTAGCAGGACAAGTCTCCATATCCCAGGTCGTCGGCGTAAACGATGATGATATTGGGCAAAGACTTCTCCTTGTCCGCGGCTCTTCCGGGCCGTCCCATGATTGCACACGCACAACCAACCCCAACCGCCTTCAGAAAATCCCGCCGAGTAGTCTCGTAAGCACTCATGTCTTTACTTTCATGTAAAACACCGATCCATTTCCTCGAACTAACACATCTGACACCAAAATAGTCAACTAAGCTGATGTTTTTCTTCTCGATGTCTTTGCGAAGCGAAAAAACTGCTCGCTCTCGGGCCGACGACGAAGTTTTCAGACATAGCCTGAAGTTTTTACCACATTCAACTTCTACTATCAAGATATCTCTTCTTCGGGGCAGGCTTTGGAGGGCAAAACAACAGGGCTTTCTCACACAGAATCGCCAAGCTCTTGTGCCTTTGGGCCGGCGTCCCCTTGATATGGGGAAAACTGGCACAATTCCGACGTGCGTCCCTTTGGTTCGCTATCCGAGATTAATCTTGAATGTTGTGCCATAGTGGGTATTATTTCCCGGTATGGATCCGATACAGCGGAAACTGGAGCTTATTGACAGGCAGCTTGCCGGCGGCGATTTTCACAAGCGAATTATAACCACCGCCCCGCTTGTCTTCGCGGCGGTCGGCTTGATACTGGGCATTATACTGCAACAGGCCTTCTCCGGGCCGCCCGGTGGAGGCGACCCCGCGCGGTTTCCATGGGGCTGGGTGCTACTGCTGGCTTTTTGTTCGCTGGCGGCAATAGCGCTCTTCACGGCCAACAAGAAATACTCCCGGCCACTGGTTATCGCATACGCAGCTCTTGTATGTTTTGTCTGTCTCGGCGCCATTCGGATGATTAGTTTCAAGCACCCTGCGCCCGATGACATACAAAAACTTGTGGGCAGCAATCCCAAGCTGGCTCAGGTTCGCGGTGTGATTATTACGGACCCTTACGTTGAGCGCCATGAGCAGTGGGCATTTGCACGCTTCAAGCCGACCGATCCTACAAGCAGCTTTTATCTCAAGCTTAGCGAGGCCGAGACCGTCGATGGGTGGGCAAAGGTCCGCGGGACCGTCCGCGCCCAGGTTGATGCGCCCATCCTGGATTTGAAGCCGGGCGATTATATCGAGGCGTATTGTTTGCTTGATAGGTTCAAGCCGGCCACCAACCCAGGCCAATTCGATACCGCCGCCCATCTCGCCCGGCGCAATATCTTTGTTGCCGCATCCATCAAGTCCCGCGACGGCATTGAACTATTGCAAAGCCCCCCTGCCGCTTTCTTCACAAAGGTTCGAGCAAGAATCAGGCAGACAGCCGCGCAGGCGTTATTGGGAGACTTGCCGTCGGACGATTCCGGCCGGGGAATATTGCAGGCCTTTCTCCTGGGATACAGAGGTGATATCGACAGCCGGACTTATCGCGCGTTTCGCAGGACGGGACTGCTGCACTTCGTGAGCCTTTCCGGGATGCACTTCGGTATTCTGATTGGCATTGTGTGGTGGCTTGCCAAAACGGCGGGATTAATGAAACCGGGACGAGCAATTATTTGCATATTTGCAATAGCCCTCTTTTTGATGGTGGTCCCCGCAAGGGCGCCGACGGTGAGGGCGGCTGTAATGGGGTGGGTCTTCTGTGCATCGTTTCTTTTTCGGCGACGCCCCAACGCTATGAATACGCTGTCGCTGGCCGCGATAGTCCTGCTTCTGATACGACCGACCCAGTTGTTCGAGGCGGGCTGGCAGCTTTCGTTCGGCACAGTCTTCGGAATCCTGCTGTTTGAGCAGAGGATCAAGCACGCAATAAATGACGCTGTTGAAAGACTTACTTCGGAGCTCGACTACCGAAAATCCTGGATCGCGGCCCGGCTGGTGCGGGGGGCCGTGCGCGGAGCCTTGCCTATGTTCTCCGTCG
>JAFGTU010000521.1 GCA_016933985.1 Sedimentisphaerales bacterium
AGGTTGCGGCGTGGCGATCCGATTGGGGGCTGGGGGAGAGCGGGGTAAATGTGTATGACACATCCTACTTTTCCGGCGGCTTCTCCAGTCTTGGCAGTTCGGATGCAGTGTTCCTCTACGACGCCTCTGATGCGTTTGTGACTTCGGCAACGTATCCTTCGCACACAGATGGCTTCTCGAACGAGTGGGCGGCGGACGGAACGTTTCTGGGCTCGAGCGTTGTCGGGGAAAACGGGGCCTACCAGTCGGTCAACACAAGTCCTGATGTCGGCTCTCCGGGCTACGCATTAGAGAAAGAGCCGTGCAGCAGCTCGGGCAGGATGTTGTATTGGACGGACAAGGACTCGGCGAAGATACAGCGGATGAACCTCGATAGCGGGTGCATCGAAGACATTCTGACATCGGCGGACGGACTGGTCGAGCCTCGCGGTCTGGCAATTGATATCGCCGCTGAGAAGATGTACTGGACCGACGGACAGAACAGAGTGATTCATCGCTCGGAGCTGGATGGTTGCGGTAAGGTGGAGCTTGTGACGGGACTCTCATTTCCGGCTGATATGGCGATTGATACCGACAGCGGCAAGATATACTTCGCTGATACCGGCTTGAGCAGGATTCGACGTGTCAATCTTGACGGATCGGGACCAATTGAAGACATCGTTACGGGCGTTGGCCAGCCGTATTACATAGAGCTTGATCTAACCAACAGCAGGATTTACTGGGGTGATCTTCAGAATACCGTTATTCATCGGGCCAATCTGGACGGGACGGGTGCGGAGGATTTTATCACGGGTTTGAATTATGTTCGCGATATGCGGCTGGATTTGACCGCGGGGAAGATTTACTGGGGCGATCGAGGCAGCTCGAAGATTCAGCGTGCTAATCTGGACGGAACAGGCGGGATTGAGGACCTGTACGGGCCGGCGGACGGGCTGGATCGTCCGCATGGTCTGCTGCTCGATACGGCTGCCGGCAAGATATACTGGACTGATACGGTAACCAGCGCGGTCCACCGCGGGAATATGGACGGCAGCGGGGCGGTCGAGGACCTTGCAACGGGATTGAACGGGCCGTGGGCCCTGGCGATGGTCACGGTGACAACGGTCAAATATGTCGATGCCGATGCGACGGGCGACAATAACGGGGCGACCTGGGATGATGCGTTCAATTATCTTCAGGACGCTTTGTCGGCGGCAAGGCTCGGCGATGAAATATGGGTCGCTCAAGGAATCTACAAACCAGACCGGGATACCGATAATCCAGCCGGAACCGGTAGCCGCGAGGCGACGTTCAGGCTTAAGTCGGGGGTGCGCGTCAAGGCCGGCTACGCCGGCTACGGCGAGGCCGACCCTGATGAGCGTGACATCGCGAGGTTCGAGACGATTCTGAGCGGCGATTTGAGCGGAAACGATGCTGAGGTTGGTGATCCGTGCGATTTACTGAATGAGACGAGCCGGTCAGAGAACAGCTATCATGTCGTCGGCGGCAGTGACGTCGACGAGACGGCCGTGTTCGACGGCTTTACCATCACTGCCGGGAACGCCAACGGGACAATGGATGACTACAGTAATGCGGGCGGGGGAATGTTCAACAACGGGCACGACAGCCCCTGCAACCCGACGGTGACGCGATGCAAGTTTGTCGGCAACTCGGCGGGCGAGTTAGGCGGGGCAATGTTCAACTACGGCCACGGAGACGGCGAATCCAATCCGACGGTGACTGACTGCGCGTTCATTGGAAATGCGTCGGGGTATGAAGGTGGTGGAATATGCAACTGGGAGGCCGACGGCGTCGTTACAAACTGCACGTTTACGGACAATTTCGCCGGTAGCAGCGGCGCCGGCATCGACAATATAGGCAGCAGTCCGCTTGTGAAACGCTGCACGTTTACCAACAATTCCGCGTCGTACGGAGGCGGCGGGATGTGGAACTATGACTTCGAGTCCGTTCCTGAAGTAATTGAGTGCGTATTCAGCGGCAATTCGGCCGACGAGGGCGGGGCGATCCTAAACCATAGCAATAGCATCCCGACGTTTATTGGCTGCAAGTTCATCGGCAATAGCGCCGATAGTGACGGCGGCGCAATCTGCAACATCTACAGCAGCAGTCCGACGTTAACGAACTGCTTATTCACGGGAAACTCGGCCGGCGCCCGAGGCGGGGCGGTATATGGAGATCGCAACAGCGACTCAATCTTCACCAACTGCACGCTCAGCCGCAATTCCGCCCAAGATGCCGGCGGCGGTATATCCAGCCACTTCGACACGTACCCGCTCCTGACAAACTGCATTCTCTGGGGCAATCACGACAGCGGCGGCGAAGATGAGTCGGCACAGATTGATGGCGGAGTAGTCACAGTTGCCTATAGCTGCATTCAAGGACTGCTCACCTTCATCGGCAACAACAATACCCCCGCCGACCCGCTCTTCCGCGATGACGACGGGCCTGACAATATAGTCGGGACTTCAGATGACGACCTCCGCCTGATGCAGGCCTCGCCCTGCATCGATCATGGCAACAACGCCGCGATACCCGCAGGCGTAGTTACCGACCTCGATGGCCGGCCCAGGAGTATAGACGGCGATTGTAATTACCGTTACACCGTGGATATGGGCGCGTATGAATTCAGCTTTGCCTATATCGGCGATTTCGATTATGAATGTGACGTCGATTTCGCCGACTTCGCCATACTTGCACAGGCCTGGCTGACAGAGCATGGAGATGCCCAATGGAATCCTGTTTGCGATATCGGCATCCCCAACGATAGTGCCGTAAATATGCTGGACCTTGAAGAATTTGTCGAAAACTGGCTGGCGGATATCTATTAGTGGAATACGCCGCGAAGCCCTTCTCTGCACACCCGGAATCCTAACAAGCCGCCGGCGTGAGCGACCGGATAAGCCATATAGCATGTGAGACTTCGCACCAATTCAGCCGCAGCGTGTAATTCCCTTGTCATTCCGAGCGAAGTCGAGGAATCTATTCAAATAGCCTCGCGAAGCGTTTCATTATCTTGAAGTCGGGTCTTGTTAGGGCCCCTAAGACTCCCGCTCTCCCAACCCCCGCCCGGCAGTCCGATCCGTCCTACCCGTCCCAACTGGCCGACCCCGTCCATATCTCCAATTCTGAATAATCACTTTTTATCCACCCCCCATCCAAAGCCGGATATGAGCCACCCGGTACGATGGCCTTCAGCCCATGCGGCACGCTTTGGAGCCTGGGCTATCCCACGAACCCCAAGGGGGGATAAAAATATCAAAACAACCCGCCTGCCCTCATTTTTCGAATGTCCAATTGACTTCACGTGTTTTTCTTTGCTTTTTCTATTCTTATGTGTTATTTTCTCTGACTAAATGCGTGATGCATCCGCGAGCCGAAAATCTGGACGATATACGCAATGCAATATGCGAGGTACGAAGTTCTCTGGCGGGAATTGGGTTCCTCACAGACTGACAATCTGATGTGAAGGGTAATTCTATGATAATCGAATGCCCATATTGTGAATCAAAGGTCGATGGAGAAGTAAAGGGGGAACACGAGTCATACGATCCTCGAGAAGACCCAGGTCCTTTCAAAGCGGTTTTATTGAAATGCCCTGTCTGCAATAATGCTCTTCTCGGAGGGTCGGATCTTGAACAGACGGGACCGACCTCACACGGATGGTCGAGTTTGACACGCTTGTGGCCGCAACAAGAAAGTCATATCCCCTGGGAAATACCTGCCATCGTTAGAAAGTCCCTAGTTGAGGCTAGAACCTGTTTCAAGGCCAGAGCATACAGTGCTTGTGCAGTGATGTCTGGGAGAACACTCGAAGGTGTGTGCCGCCATCACTCAACAAATAGCAACTCGCTTGCCCATGGTTTGAAGAAGTTGCAGGATACCGGGATAATTGATGATCGGCTCTATCAATGGGGTGAGGAGTTAAGAAAGCATAGAAATATCGGCGCTCATGCCACAGAAGAAAATATATCAAAGGATGATGCCAAGGATCTTCTCGACTTTGCTCTAGCGATCTGCGACTATGTTTTTGTTCTCAATGCAAGATTCAATCGGTTTATGGAGCGCAAGATTAAAGACTAATGTCCACCTTCAGCCATGTAGCGTGTGCAACTTGTTTGTACACGCGGAATCGTTTGATGAAGAAGGTTGGACAGAGAGGCAAGTAGCAACAGGGACTACTTATACGAGGAGATAGAAATGACGTTTCGCGTTTTCTGCAAATTGAGCATTCGTTGTTGGAAGGATGCAGATTAGGAATTAATCCAGGAGAGTTCCATGAAGGAAGATAAGGAGTCAAGAGCATGGCGGGAACGGGAGCTAGAGGATTTAGTCCATTACCTTCTATTGCAGGCAGAGACGTCAGGAGACGCTTCCGCTTATCTTAGTTACATACGGAAAATCCTTGCTGAACGTGAACACCTTTCAGATTCACAGAGACAAGAGCTTCTCCAAGTCCTTTTGGATATCGGGAAGCAGAAACCGCTCTGGCCAAAATACACGGGCCTCCCGACTTTCTCGGCTATGCCAGAATCAGACGCGTCTCTACGTTCAACAGTCCGACGACTAGAGGCAGATCTGGACAGGTGGCGTCTAATTATTGGAATACTGGAAAATGAGAACCGTTACGTTAAGACAAGAGTGCGAGAGCTTTGAGAACACTTTCTCATTTTTTCAGGCTGAGTGTCATCTTTCTGCAGTGCCAATCTCTGTTGGAGTTTGTCCCGAAGTGTAATACTCCCGGTTTTTTGGACCAGTGGATAAGGTAGTTTTCCTGTGGTATGGTGGCGTCGAACAGGAGGCTATTATGGTC
>JAFGTU010000067.1 GCA_016933985.1 Sedimentisphaerales bacterium
CCAATACGGTTCGACGATTTCATAACTTTCGGTCCTTTCCTAAGATTCAGGTGAAAAGAGCTTACTATGGCGTTCGTGGCCCACGTACTCGTGGCAGCGGGCGCATCGGTTTTCGGGCATATCGGGCTGACCAATGGCGGCGAGGTGGGCCTCTCTTGCGGCCGCGCCAGATGGCTTTGTCAGCAGGCTGTCGTGGCAATGGAGGCACCTCTGGCTGGGTATGTGCTCCAGGATCCTCTTGCGGATCTTCTCCACGTCATATTCGCCGCCAAAGAAGTGCTTGTAGCCATCCTTAGCGCCTTCGTATGACTTTGCCGCGAGATGGGTGAAAAAGTCGTCCTTAGGGGGCAGGTGACAATCAATGCACTCGACACGGAAGCCGAATTTATTGGCTCCGTGCGTTGACAGCTCCCAGGTTCTATATGCGGTGTTCATCTCGTGGCAGGCCGTGCCGCAAAACTCGGATTTCGAGGTCGGCCCGAGCATAGCATTTATCACAAGAAAGGCCGCGACGGCGCAGACAAGACCTACGAGGAACCCGCGTACGTGCCTGCGGACTATGCCCCATAGGGAGCGTGTCGCCTCTTCAGAGAGTTTTTCAGTTTTCATGCGGCCAAGTATATTCACTTTGCCGGAGAATTCAAGATGTCCTCCAAATCTTTTTCGGCCGTCGTTATGGGCTTGATAGCGAATTTCTCGACGAGCAGGTTCAGGACATTGGGACTGAGAAAGGCCGGCAGGCTCGGTCCGAGACGGATGTTCCTGATGCCAAGGTGCAACAACGTCAGCAGTATCGCGACGGCCTTTTGCTCATACCATGAGACTATCAGTGAGAGCGGCAGGTCGTTAACTCCGCAGCCAAATGCCTCGGCGAGGGCCAGCGCTATCTTGACGGCTGAATAGCAATCATTGCACTGGCCGGTATCAATCAGTCGCGGAATTCCGTCAATATCGCCGTAGTCGCGGGCGTTTATTCGATACTTGCCGCAGGCTGCGGTAAGGATCACGCAATCGTCGGGGACTTTCTCGGCGAATTCTGTAAAGTAGTTACGGCCGGGTTTTGCGCCATCGCAGCCTCCGATAAAGAAGAAGTGACGGATTTTGCCTGCCTTTACGGCCTCGATAATCTTGCCCGCAAGGCCGAGCACAGCGGTGTAGTGGAAGCCCGTGCTCAGCGTACCCTGGGGGTTTTCAGGCAGCGGCGGCGAAGAGAGAGCCTTTTCAATAACGGCGCTGAATTCCTTCCCCTTGATGTGCGTAACGCCGGCACAACCGGCTATCCCACAGGTGAAGATCCTGTCCTTATACGAATCCTTGGGGATCATAATGCAGTTAGTGGTGACGAGGATGGGGCCGGTGAATTCATCGAATTCCTTTCTCTGGTTCTGCCACGCCGTGCCGAAGTTGCCTACAAGATGCTTGAACCTTCGCAGCTCAGGGTAGCCGTGGGCCGGCAGCATTTCACCGTGGGTATAGACGTTGATGCCTTTGCCTTCGGTCTGCTTGAGCAGCTCACGGAGATCGAGCAGGTCGTGGCCGGTAACAACGATTCCAGGCCCCGCCTTTGTGCCCGTGGGAACGGTTGCCGGCGTCGGATTGCCGAACGTTGAGGTGTGGGCGTTGTTGAGCATTTCCATGACTCGCAGGTTCATTTCGCCGGCCTTGAGGACGAGCTCGAGATACCGATTAAGGTCGAAATCGACATTGGTGAGCGTTGCGAACAGCGCCTCGTGCATAAATGCGTCAACGTGCTCATCTCTCTGTCCGAGCTCGCGGGCATGATATGCGTAGGCGGCGATGCCTTTGAGTCCGAATGTGAGCGTATCCTGGAGCGACTGGATGTCCTCATCTTTGCCGCAGACGCCTCTTTTTGTGCATCCTGTGCCTCCTGCGGTCTGTTCACACTGATAACAAAACATAGATTCTCCTTTCAGTTTCTGGTCATACCATCGAGTACGTCTTCGAGGGCTTTTACTTCGTTTACCGGTTTTCTGCAAACATAGTTTTCGCAGCCAAATGCCGTGACCTTTCCGCCCATCGGCAACTGCCCTTTTAGGAACGGGACAACTTCCTCAATCTCTTCAGCAGCCTGGCCGCTTGGGTGCAGCAGCAGCACTGCATTCGGTAGAAACCTGCTGCGAATAAGCTTGAGCATGTCTCTTGTCTCCGGCTGGTCGCTGTCTCCGGCGATGATTATCTCCTGCGCTGGGCCTATGCGCAGATCGAGCGCGTTTAGCATAGCGCTGAGAGATATGGGCGACTGGCTTAATTTGGCTGAGAAGCTTTCGATAAGCTTTTCTGCGCGAGCTGTGATCTTATCGTCCATTGTCAGAAGGCCGAGCCTCAGCAAAGCAAGTGCGGCGACAGAATTTCCGCTGGGCACGGCCCCGTCGTAGGCTGGCTTGCTGCGAATGATCAGATGTTCGGCGTCTTTGGCTGTGAGGTAGAATGCGGCGCCGTCCTCCTCGCCGAAGATGTCTATCATCTGCAGGGTCAATTCTCGTGCATCGACGAGCCACTTCGGATCGAAGGTCGCCTCGTACAAATCGAGCAGACCCAGTATAAGGAATGCGTAGTCGTCGAGAAATGCCGCCTCTATCGCCTTGCCATTGCGGTAGAATCGCTTCAATCGTCCGCCCTGGCGGAGGCTGGAAAGCACGAAATCGGCTGCCTTCTTTGCGGCATCGACATATTTGGGCTCATCCAGCACGGCTCCGCCGCAGGCCATCGAGGAGATCATCAGTCCGTTCCAGCCGGTGATTATCTTGTCGTCGCGATGCGGGCGGGGCCGCTGCGAGCGATGGGCCAACAGCTTGGCCCGCGCCTGTGAGAGCACCCGATTGACCTTGTTGGGATTGGTCTCGAGCTCCTTGGCAACTTGCTGGATGGATCTGGTAATGTGGAGAATGCTCTTACGGTGCTCGAAATTACCGCCGCTGCTGACGCCGTAGTATGCGTCAAATATCCTTGCGTCTTTGGCCCCGAGGACCTTTTTGGTCTCTTCGGGGTCCCAAACGTAGAAAGTGCCCTCTTGCCCTTCGGAATCGGCGTCCTCAGCGGTGTAGAACCCGCCTTGTGGGTCGGTCATATCGCGGAGGACGTAGTCGAATATGTCTTTGACGATGATGGCGTACTTCTGGTCTTTGGCGACCTGGTAGGCCTGGATATATACTCGGCTGAGAAGCGCCTGGTCGTATAGCATCTTCTCGAAGTGCGGAACGAGCCAGCGTGCGTCGGTGGAATAGCGGTGAAAGCCGCCGCCGAGATGATCGTAAATCCCGCCTTTGGCCATTGCATCGAGCGTGGCTTTGACCATATCGAGGGCCTCTTTTTCGCGTGTTCTGTGCCAATACCGCAGCAGAAGCGAGAGGTTGCTCGGCTGCGGGAACTTGGGAGCGGCACCGAAGCCACCGTGGGCGGCGTCGAATATGCTTTGCAGATTGGACTTGGCGGCTTTTAGGACTTTGACCGAGAGTTCCGGTCGGTCTTCCTGGCGGATTTGTGCGGCGATTTCTTCAGTAATTGCGTCTGCGGAATTGAGCAGTTGGTCACGCTTATTCTTCCAAGACTCGGCAACGGCCAGGAGCAGTCGGTCGAAACCGGGCCGGCCAAAGCTGTCCCTGGGCGGGAAATATGTTCCGCCGCAGAAGGGCTTGCCGTCGGCCGTCAGAAAGACCGACAGGGGCCAGCCTCCGCTGCCGGTCATCGCCTGCACGGCATCCATATATACCGCATCGATATCGGGGCGCTGCTCGCGATCGACCTTTACGCAGACGAAGTGCTCGTTCATAATCGCGGCGAGGGCTTCATTCTCGAAGCTCTCGTGCGCCATGACGTGGCACCAGTGGCAGGTAGAGTAGCCGATGGAAAGGAATATAGGCTTGTCCAGTTTCTTCGCAAGCTCGAAGGCCTCCTTGCCCCAGGGATACCAATCGACGGAATTTTCGGCGTGCTGGAGCAGATAGGGACTGCTCTCGCCGGCGAGGCGATTTCTATGCTTGTGTTGCACCGTCGTATTTTCCACAGCCATGACAGCCTCTTCGTCTTATTCAGAACCGAGAATCGCCGCCCAACAATGTCTCAACGGCTATCTTGCGACCGGTATCGGTCTTGAATACCGTATCAATAATATGGCGAATCTTCTCGGCATCGGCGACCTCTTCAGGGATGTTGACGAGCCAATCGGCGTCCCAGACACATCGAAACTCGATTGTGTCTATATCCTTGCCGCTGTGATGATTCGCTATAATCCTGCACACATGCTCGACCGCCGCCTCATCGACGCCCAACTCCTCCAGAATCTCTCTTGCGACCGGAGGGCCTTCAATCTCCTGGTATTTCCCTGCAACCGAGTCGTACTTTTGCGCCGCCTGGTGGATTCCGATATCGTGGAGAATTGCGGCGGCCTTTACGATTAGCGGCTCTCCGCCTTCTTCGGCCTGAATCTGTTCCGCATAATGCAGCACCGCCAGCATGTGGTCGATGCGCTTCTTATCGGTGCCGAGGACGTGCTTGGCCCGGTTAATCAGCCTTCGGCAAAGGCTGTTGACATCTTTGGCGGCAACGATGCCGAGGCACTGCTCGGCGTACTGGCACCATTCGGTGCAGCCGAGATCAATCTTGGGGTTCATGACGATCCGGCCGCAGCCTCGACATTTGAGCTTTGGCTCGTCCTTGAAGAACTCGATCTTACGGCTACAACCGCTGCACTGCACCTCAAAGATGTCCTCCGGCTTCCAATATCGCTGATCTTGTCCGGGGCACCTGAACATCTTCCGTTCTCCCGCTTTCGCCTAAATCATACCTTAGTGCGTATCATCGTCAACAGCATTTTGAATCTCTTTGTCGCGTCGACGGCGTGCGGCACGTTGCCGGGCATTATTATTATTCCGCCGGCGGCAACGTCGTTCTCTCGGCCGTCTATGGTTATCTTCGCTTGGCCGTCGAGCACCTGAACGACGGCATCGTAAGGAGTCGTGTGCTCGCTGAGCTTCTGGCCGGCGTCGAAGGCGAAGAGCGTGATGGTGCCGGCTGGCTTATCGAGTATCGTCTTGCTGACAATCGAATCGGCGGCGTAATCGACCAGCTCGGTCAGGTTCTTACCGGTTCCGAGGCAACCGGCCAGGACGGTTCCTTTTTCACTGCTCATTTTCTCTTCCTTTCTCTTTTCTTTGCAGCCTTCACCGGCTTCGTATCACACGCCCGCATCACGTTGGCCAGCGTGATGCCTTGAAGATATTTGCCGACGTAATTCTGCAGCCCAACGAGTTCTCCTCTTATCGGGCAGCATTGCTGACGGTCGCAGGCGTCGCTTGCCACCAAGCATCTGTTGAGGCTGACCGGTCCCTGGATTATTTCTACCACGTTAAGCAGAGTAATCTCTGACGGCGGCTTATCGAGGCGGAATCCGCCGTGCGGCCCCATCGTGCTCCTGACCAGACCGGCCTTTTGCAGGCGCTGCATAAGCTTGCAGGCAAGCTGATACGAAATACCCTGGTCGGCGGCTATTGTTCGAGTTGACACGTGTCCGTTGCCGTTTCTCTTATCGTAGTGTCCGGCCAAATGAACCATCGCGCGCAAAGCATAATCTGTATTCCTTCTAATAACGTCCATAGCTACTTACACCTTTCTCAATGGAATGTTGCTTCATCTCAAATAAGGCCAATATGGCCCTATTCATAGGCTTTGTCAACATTCAAAGAGAAATATCTTCAAGAAGTCCTATTAGTCTTTTGCAGCAGTTTGAAGACTCGTTGCCATTCTGAAATAGTACTCGCAGGAGAGAATATACGAATAGGGAAATTCCTTAATTCGGCCCCGCAATTGCTTGGACCCTGCTTTGGACCCCATTCATTCCAATCCCAGCTCTCGGGCAAAACGTTGATTCTATTGCCGGGCGTCACCCTCAAACGCGACATATGGCCTTTCAAGTCTAATGCGCCTAATATATGCGCTTGTCCACCCAGAATATGCTCACACTCAAGGACGGCCTATTACATATAGACTCTACATGTTCGCAGACCACCCTTGAGCATTGAGCACGCGAAACACTTATTGAGCCACCGACAGTCCGCCGCGCAAGGCGCCGCTATTCGCTTCTGGCCATTTTGTGTCCGAGCACCGGACGATAGAAACCCGTAGTGGTATCGCTCCATCCGACAACACTCAGACCACTTTCGGCAGAGCCGGCCGTCTTGTGCGAGTATGTGCTGCCACAACCCGCGAGGACCAGAACAAGGCTTAGTACCACGGCAAGCAGGATTAATTTACGTGTGTTCATTGTAACGCCTCACTTTCTTCAATTCCTTAGATCGCAATATTTACCTAACCAGACTTAACATCTTGTTTCATATACGACTAATATAGTCCTACTTGTTCGCAGGATCAAAGGAAAAATTTTGTTTTATGCAAAACTTTTTGCTGAGACCTGCCAAAATGGCCTTTTCAGAGCCGCAGGGCGGATTTCTAATCTGAAATAACCACGCTTTTTCCGCTTCGCATCCCGACCTTTTTAGTGAGGTTCTTCTGCGACTTGAAGCAATGCGGGCCATCCGCGAGGAGCGTGATATCGGCATTGTCAATGGAGATTTCGATGCTTTGATCGGGATGCCTGTGTCGAATAACGTTCGCCAATAGGAAGGCCTTTTCGATTCCGTCTCCGGTCTTATAGTTGGCCACCTCGTCGGGCTGGGCAAGGCGCGAACCGTCATAGATCGAATCATCGCCCATACTTTCGAGCCACTTGTGAACCTGGTCAATCGACATTGAGCCGGTCATCTCAATTGAGACGGGATTGCGTTCGAGAGCTGCGGTGATAAACGGAGTCCAATCACAAGTCTGCACATCGCGATAGGCGTAAAAAGCCAGGTCGGCGGTGATATTGCCCTGGCGAATTGACTGAAGGTAATCAATCACCTGCCCACGGGTATAATCAACTGGAATTCTTATCGGATTAGTTCGGAGGTAATTCTTGTCGACGCTTGGCAGTCTGGGCTCGGTATAAAGGAAATCCGCAAGCTGATTGATGAAGCGCTCGGCATCGGGGATGGCCGGCTCGACAAAACTCCTGAACGCCGATTTGCCTTCTCTCGTAGTCAAGTCGGGCCGCTGTTCAGCCAGGAACTTATCGAGACGGTCGCATCGAATCCTGCCGGGCAATTCGTAACCGACGAATTCCTCCTCGGAGACTTCGGCGAGCAACTTGTCGAAGGTGTTATCTGCAACGCGAAAATTGCTGCCGTGCTCATAGTGGAAGAGGACCTCGGCCTTTAAGAACTGGGGGTGGCCGTGACAATCGCGGCACATCTGGAAGTATTCCTGGTAGTGCCGGTTGGATCGCAGGAAACTTGCGAAGACCGCCAGGGTAAGGTCCGTCCTGAGGTACTTAGCAAGGCGCCCGGCGAAGTGTTCGTATGCCTTTCTATCAATCGTAGCATCTTTGTAGAGGCAGTGAACGCAGCCGGAGGAGTGAGCGACTATAGTGACGTTTTCATTTCGCAGGGCGCGCTGGGCCTTGTTGGAGATAGCCGTTCCGTTGAACCACATCGTTTTGGTGACGATCCTTCTGTTATTCGTAAGGACGCCGTCCTCCAAGTCGATGAAATTCTGCGAGTGCAGCGGCGTGAGGATCATATAGATATCTTCGAGCGGAATTTGGCAGACGACGAAGGCGGCTGCGGCGTAGAGTCCGGCCAGCGAGACGCATTCGCCCGCCGCCCTTTCGTAGCCGCCCTTGCGGCGAAAGGCATTCATTGCCTCGACCGTCTCGGTCTTCCAGTACGGGATAACGTCGCCGTCAAACTTGTCCAGGCCGAAATGCTTGCGGATGTCCACGTCGAAATAGTATTTGTCGCCCTCGTAGCCGAAAAGAGCGTTGCTCTTTGCAATATCGCCCGGCGAGATAAAGCTCTCGAACCGCTTAATCTCATCGGTTTTGCTCGTCAGACCCCATGTTTCGAGGTCGAGATTAAAGTCGTATTCGTCGATTATGAACTGCTTGAGCCGCATCAGCCTTTTGAAGCTACCCTTGCCCTCGAGCTTCTTGAAGCAGTCCAACTCCCGCCATTCCCAGATAACAGGACTCATAATGTTGGCCAGGACAAGGCTGTACATCAACTCCGGAAATACGAAGATTTCCATATCCGAAAGGGTCATCGCGGAACTGTATTTTTCCAATTGATCCGGCTTCATTTACCGAGAAAATAACAGAAGCGGCAGAAAAGTCAAGATTCGATACGTCGAAAACCACGCGCACAAAACTGGTTAGCCCTCAGGTTTACCCTGAGGGTAATTATGCCCGTGGGCCGGTCGTCTCACTTACAGAATCCCTCAAGCTCGCAGTCCTTGCACCGGAGGCCGTATTTCCCGGTGCAGCCTTCGACTATTCCTATTCTCGACAGGGCGAAGTCATATTTAACCGGGTCTTGGGGGTTGATTTCAAGAAAACTCTCGGTAATTTTTAGGGCTGCGGCCAGTGACGGCGTCTTTTGGCTGTAGAGGCCCAAGGTCCGGCATAATCTGCCCATGTGCACATCGAGGGGGACGATTAGCTTGGCCTTATCGACGGATTTCCATAATCCGGCATCGACCTGATCATCCCGAACCATCCAGCGGAGAAACAGGTTGAGGCGTTTGCATGGGCTGCCTTTTTCAGGGTTTGCGAGGAGGTATTGGAGGCCGGCGGTGACGCGGCCGTTGTGCCTGGCGGCATACATTTGGGACAGTGTTCCGCAGAACCTCGTCAAGGCGGGAATGATATTCGCATCGGTTGGCTCGCAGCCCTGGAGAAAACACTGCTCGATGCTTCCATATTTTAGAAGCACACGCCTCAGCAAGGTAAGCAGGTCGGAGATATCGTCTCCGGTTGTGAAACGGTGTTTGAAGGGCTTAAGAGCTTTGCGGCTGGCGTCGTTAAAGCCGCGGACGAAGGCGGACGGGCTGCGGCCCATAACGGCAAAAAGAGCGGTGAGGCTTTTTTCTATCTGCTGGACGCGGCCATAGGCAAGGTCGGCGGCGAGGAACGCGGCAATCTCCATATCCGCCGGTTCGGTGTATTTATACACGAACTGCAGCGGGTCAGGCGGGATCAACTCGGCGCGATTGTACCTCTCGTACAGCCCTTCCAGCACTTCAGCGAGTCTGTAAACTCGCTTATTGACCAATCCCTGTCGATTCAAACCAACCAAAACGGATATTCCTCGCCACTGCAACGAATGTTTAAGTTGGAATCAGTAATGCGCCGCCCAAGTGTCGATTCAACGCCCGCTTAGTCTAACCGGCACACTTGAATTGTTCAACCAGCGTATGGAGCTTTTCGGCATCGAGATTTCTCTCGTAGAGAGGGCGTTTATCTTCACGGTAAGCGACCAGGTTGTCTCCAAACGTTGCCTTGTCGGGACTTGCATAAAAGACGCCGAGCGGCAGCCTCTCGGTCTCATTGGCCCTCTTGAACGCCTCATTTCTGTCGGTTCGGTCGTGCGAATCATCCAGATAATAAGTGTGCTCCTCGAACCACTTATGCGTGTTAATCTTATTGAACGATACGCAGGGCTGGAGAATATCGACGAGTGCATAGCCCTTGTGGGCGATGGCCTCCTTTAGTATCTGGGTCGTCTGCTCTGTGTTCCCGGTGAACGCCCTTGCGACAAAGCCTGCATCGAGTGCAATCGCCACGGCAAGCGGATTGAACGGTTCGAGAAAGACGCCGGCGACCTGCACAGGCGTTACAAAGCCCTTTTGACTCGTCGGCGAGGCCTGACCCTTGGTCAACCCATAGACCATATTGTCGTGCACGATATTGGTGATGTCTGGATTCCTGCGGATGGTGTGGATAAAATGATTTCCCCCTTCGCCGTACATGTCTCCGTCTCCGCTCTCGGCTATGACGGTCAGGCCGGGATTCGCCGCCTTGATAGCCGTAGCCGGCGGCAACGCTCTTCCGTGCAGACCGTTGAATACGTTGGCCTTCACATAGTGCGGTATCTTGGCCGCCTGCCCGATGCCGGAGACAAGCACAAGCCTTGTCGGCTCAATCTCCAATTCAACCAGCGTCTGCTTCAGCATCTTGAGAATAGGAAAATTCCCGCAGCCCGGACACCAGGCAACATCGGCTTCCTGCATATCGAAGTCTGTTTTGCTCATTGTGCAGCCTCAAATTAAAAATCCACGCAAATCCTCGACGATCTCTTCGACCGTGAAACTCAGGCCGTTGTATTTCAACATCCTGCTCTCGATATCAATCCCGGTCGCGAGCTTTATTAACTTGCCGAATTGCCCCGTCGCATTGCCCTCAATCAGGATGAGCTTGTCGGCCCGCCCCAACAGATCGCCGGTGCTCGGATGCAACGGATGGACCTGGCTGAAATGCAGCAGGGACGTATCGCCTCTGTGCAGTTCCGCCAGCGCTTCGGAGACAATATTGCGCGTGGACCCCCAACATACAACCAGATTCTTGTAATCCTCAGGTCCGGTAAGAGTCGGTCGAACCGCCTCATCGGTCATCGCATCGAGCTTCTTGAGCCTCTTTTCCACCATTTTCACTCGCAAGAGGAGGTCTTCGGTAATATGCCCGCATTCATCGTGTTCATCGCTATCGACGACAACTAATCCGTCCCCGTAGCCCGGCACGCCGCGGGGCGATACGCCGTTGTCGGTCAGCTCGTATCTCTTGTAGCCCGTCTCGGTCTTGACTATGTGCGATTCGACGCCCAGGCCCGACAAATTGAAAGCCGGGACGTTGTAGTAGGAATCCATCAGGTACTGGTCGGTCAGGATTATCACCGGCGACTGGTGTCTATCCGCGAGAGTGAAGGCATTTTGCGTCAGATGGAATGCCTCTTCGAATGTTCCCGGCGCAAAGACGGCACGCGGGAATTCTCCATGCCCGGCGTAGATCGCAAGCTCGAGGTCGCCCTGCTCGGTCCTCGTCGGCAGCCCGGTAGCCGGGCCCGGCCTCTGCGCCAGATGCGCAACGAGCGGGCTTTCGATCATTCCCGCAAGGCTCAATCCCTCGGCCATAAGCGCAAAGCCCCCACCGGACGTTGTGACCATCGCTCGGGCACCGGCATACCACGCGCCAAGAGCCATATTTATCGCCGCAATCTCGTCCTCAGCCTGCTCGACGACGATCCCGAAATCCGCCGCG
>JAFGTU010000522.1 GCA_016933985.1 Sedimentisphaerales bacterium
AAGTCGAGGTCGCCCGGCTCAATCTGCGCATCGGCAATCGCCGTCTCTATCGCCAATCGGATACCTTCGCCGTCCGGTTCGATACGCTCGTACTGCGGGTTTATGCTGCTGCTTTGCCCGACGCCGACAAGCTCCGCGTAAATCCTCGCGCCGCGTTTCTGAGCATTTTCCAGTCTCTCGATTATTACAATCCCCGCGCCCTCGCCGAATACGCAGCCTGTGGCATCGGCATCGAAGGGCCTGCACGCCGAGCCAGGCTCGTCGTTGCCTTGGGTCGTGGCCCTGCCGAGAAGGCACTGGCGAATCATGACTATCGGGTTGACCTTCGCCTCGGCCCCGCCTGCAACTGCAATATCCGCGGCCCCGCGAATAATGGTCTGCGCCACCTCGCCTATCGCCAGCAGCGCGCCTGACTCGCCGCACATTATCGTATTGCTCGCACCCTGGATATCGTGAATAATGCCGATATGGCAGGGCAGCATGTTGGGCAGATACTTCAGCAGCCACAGAGGCGTAACCATTCCAAGGCCGTCTTTGCCCCATTTTCGGATATCGAACCTGCCGTCAACCACACTTGCCGCCACGGCGGGCGCCAGCTCGACCATATCGCAGCTTATCAGCCCGGCCCCGAGGTTAACCGCCATCCGAGCCGGATCGACATTAACCTTCTCCGCGTCGATTCCCTTTGTCACCAGCCCGCTGTCAACGACGGCCTCCCGTGCCGCTATTACGGACAGCTCAATGTCCCTCGACATAAGCTTCGTGGCCTTGCGGTGGCTCCTCGGCACGTAATCTTGTATTCGGTAATCGGGGGCCTGGCCGCCTATCTTACAGGTGAAACCCACAGGATCAAACGCGGTAACGGGGCCGATTCCGCTTTTGCCCGCACAGAGCCCCGCCCACATCTCGTCCGCCGTCAGGCCGAGCGGCGTGATCGCGCCGAGACCCGTTATTACTACGCGCGTCGAGCTCATTATTCCTGCTCCGGCTCGGCGACGCCGCGTCCGGCCCCCTGCGAGACTGCCTCTCGCAGAAGCGAATCGAATACCGACGTATTGTCGAAGACAAAATTCTCCTCCGGAAACTCTTTGCCGGCGAGGTTCTTATCGACGTGGCTGAACATCAAGTCTATCTCCGCAATCAGTTTTTGGCCGCGCATAATTCTTCCACTCGTGCTCGCCGCTTCGGGGGCGAGAGATTCGATTCTGGCATCGAGCCTCAGGCTGTCCCCAGCCTTGACGTAGTCGAAGAACACGGCCTTCTTAATCTTTGCAAGGATGACCTTCTCGGAGAACTTTTTCGCCTCGCCGACGAGTATCCCCGCCGTCTGGGCCATCCCTTCGATCAGCAGGCACTCTGGCATAACCGGGTAGCCCGGAAAATGGTCGTGCAGATGCTCCTCGGCCAGGGTCACGTTCTTCACGGCCGCGGCGCTCTGCCCGCTCTTGAACTCAACAAACTTATCTATCCAAATCCAACGCATAAGAAGGTTTGCGCCCGACTCGCTACAGGCAGCCGGACCGCCGATGTCTCCGGGGCATGCCTGAATCGCTAAGCGGCGTTAATCCTGCTATCGATGAAGTTGACAATCGCGTTGACCGTAAACAGGTCGCCGAGCTTGTTCAGGTCGGGATCTTTTTCAAACTCACTCAGATTCGTGTGCGGAAGTTTCTGCCGGATTTCATTCAGCCCGGCTTCCGTCAGTTTGCCGTTGCTCACAAACTCCGGATTGTTCATCAGGCTCTCGGCGGGAAACAGCTCTTCTCGCGGAATCTTTATCGAGAACGCCTTCTCCAGCCGGAACACAATATCGAGAAAGTCAATGCTCTCCGCGCCCAAATCCCCCATCAATCTTGCTTCGAGCGTAACTTCCTCGTCATCGACTCCGAGCGCATCAACGAGAATCTCTCGCACTTGCTGCAGAATGTCTTCCCGGCTCATTGCCATACTTACTTACCTCCAGTAATTCCTTGCCATAACAGTTTCCAGCGATTCTTCATATTCTCGACAACAGCGCCGTCAATCGCCGCCAGCGCAGGGTCATTGTCGGCCAGGTTAAAATGCCTAAGAGCGAATCTCGCCTCGACGATGCGCTCGTCCTGCGATACGCCGGCGCCCGAAAAGCTGCTGACGTTTTCCTCAATGGCCTTGGCCTCGACCGTATATTCTATCTGTGCGCCCGGCGGCAGAAAGCTCTTATAACGAACATTCTTGGCCTCTTCAAGCAATATCATACTGTGCGCAAAGCCCTCGCTGTTGCGAACCAGCCACGAAGCCGACTCGATTAGCCCCTGCAGCATCAATACGCCCGGCAGGACGGGGAACTTCGGAAAGTGGTCGCCCAAGTATTCCTCAGCCAGGGAAACACTCTTGACGGCCTTAAGCCGCCTGCCCACTTCAAACGAAATAACCTTGTCGATGAGTATAAATCTCATAAAACCTTCAGATTGCGCCGATGCACAGTCAATCCGTTCAAACCGTCCGGCGGTCGGTCTGAGCAGCCTAAAACGCCGTATTCTACCCGCGACCCGCATTTGTTCCAACCTTTTTTCGCATTTTTGCCGCCGTGGATGGTGTAATGACTCTGAGCTGTGAAAGGGTGAACTTCCTGGACTTCGGGATAATGGCTATGCACTGGTTGGAAGAACATTAGCCTGGAAATAGTGCAAATACGCGCTAAGACCGCAGAAAACAACAGGCAGGTAATGCTATCGGTTTTGCGATCTGTTTGAATCAGGGCCCTTCCCGTAAACTTCTATAAGCCCGGTAATCCTCGAACGCGCAGGCCTCCTGCCCCGTCCGCAAGTATAGAGATTGAAGCTCGGCTAATTCCTATCTGCTGCCATCTTCGAGCCAATCCCCGGCCATCAGGCCGAAGTCTATGAAGTTGACTATGCAGTCGCCGTTCAGATCCCCGATGAAGACCGATGAGCATTTGTCCTCGAAGCCCTCGAAGAAATCCGATTCTCCGACAATTGTCACGTTATCGATGAAGTACAGAATGCTCTCGATATCCTCGATCGTATCGGGATCTTCGAACTGAATCGAAAGCAATATTACGGGGCTGTCCCCGAAGACTCCGCCTCCGGGCGCGAATGTGGGATGCGCCGCCAGGTTATTTAAATCGTAGCTGTACCTCTGCCACTCTGCTGAAACGTCGACTATGCCTTCGGTTTCGAAATGGTCTCCGTCGGCTTCTATGATCCAATAACTGATAACCTCATTCAGCGTTCCCACACCGGAAACTCCAGGAACGGTAAACGCTAAATCGAAATAGAGTATACTGTCACTCAGAGACGCGGGCACGCCCGAGCCGCCGGGACCTCCCTCGTCGGCAGGCCAATCCTCCGTGATCATACAAAACGCCCCGTTACCGCTATCATCGACCACATCATACCCTATAACAACTCCCTGATTCCCTCTGAAGCCTCCCGCCGGGACCGCCAGATTCTGCGAATTATCGTTGTCATTCACTGCCACAAAACGAACCGCCCCGTAGTCCTCGCCGGCAAGCGAATTAACGCCGTCCGAATTCGGCAGGAATACAAATTCCAGATTGGGATCGAAGAATACGACCGTCTGAGTTTCATAGTACGCCCCGGCAAACTGATTTATTGCGAAGTTGTCGCAGTACAGTTTGTCACCGTCGTCAAGCGCTGTTGGATGCTCGGTGTCCCAGCCTCCGATGAATATTTCGAACGTATCTCCGGAGCTCATGCCCCAATCGGACAATTCGATACCATCCATCAACAATTCGAATGCCTCTCCCGACCCTTCTCTGCGATACACAGCCAGCTTCTCTCCGCTCCACACGATCTTGATTGTCCCGTCATTTGCGTCGGCCTGGAAGAATTCGCCGATTGTATAAACGTCGTTAGCAGCTTTTGCGATGACCCAGGAATTGTCAATCGCCGTAGCCGCGCCGTCATAACCTCTGGCGCGCCCTACCCAAAGCCGATCGTCCGGATCGGACCCGTTGAATATCCCGACTTCCATGCCGTACTCATAGCTGGCTGGCGGCACAAGACTATCGTAGAGCTCCACATGAACATCCAGAGTCAACACCCAGGCAGACCCGTAGGCAGGCGGCGTCTTGAGTTTGTAGTAAGCCGAATTCTCGCCTTCCGGAGCCCCATTCGTCGCTGCCGGCGATGTATATTCCAATCGCCCGTTCACCTCGCTCAATTCTCCCTGCCAATCTACCACAACATAATCCCACATAGCCGTATCTCGAACATTGTCGTCGAAATCGTCGACCACAGCCAGTGCATGCAGCGGCAAGGCCGACACTGCGACCATTACGAACATCGCAGCGGATACTCTTGGCAACGCATTCATTTGCTTCTCCTTCGTTTCCTCTTGATTCATCACAACACTCAATTTCATATTTCCCATTTGATTTCGAGAACGCCATTGCTGCACGTTTTGACACTTTTCCTGAGACACTCCAACAAAATTCACGCCCTATAATACCAAAACCAAGTCGTCGTTTCAACGAATTTCTTGAAAAGCCACCGGCCCATACGCCATTCAACACAAACGAAGCCGTGTTTTTGCGGCAAGAATCGGCTTTTTGCCGCCTTGTTGGCATACAGCCAGCGTTGACCTCCTTTCCAGACCCCGATTTTTTGAGCAATTCGCCACATCATCCCGGTCTCGCAGGCATTGTCGAAAAACGCAGTTGCCTGGTCCGGTTAAGGATCTCACGAAAAAGTGCCCTCGGAACAGCCACTTCTGCCATCTAAAAACTAAAAAACTAGATAAGCGTTCAGGCAGTTTTGGCCAAACAGATTGTGGTTTCTATTAACGATGGGCTGGGAATGCCATCCAAATGACAATGACACGCGTTGCGCAAATATTCAATAATGCTTCGTCCCTGCAAGCGACATGTCGCACACGCAGTGAGGATTCGTTCGGCGTATCGCGCTCCACGCTCGCTCTGCGTACCGAGGCTCCCTTTGCGCCACAAGACGGCCTGCCTGACAATTCTTTCGGCCAAGTTATTAGTCGGCTCAACACGCGCGTCATAGACAAATGTCCACAGATATTGCCGTTGATTGAAGATACGGCGGCATTTGCCTGCCAAAGGCTTGCCGCTGTCGGCGCCTTTTGCCAGCAGTGTTTCCACACGTTGCATCAGTGGCTTGATCCTCTTTTGAAAAGTTTTCCAACCAAGCGTCCCGTCCCGCACCCTTTTACGCAGACCCAGAATTTGTCTGGCCAGATCGAGCAATTCGCCTCCAATCTGCCCCATGATCCCTGCCGCCTCGCTGAGCCCCTTGAAATCCCGTTTCAAATGGGCCCAGCACAGTTGTCTCAGACCGGAAAAACAGTTGTAGCCGCTCCAACGGTCGCTGTGCAGAATGCCTCCAAAGGTACCCAGCAGTTTTCCGACCGCGGCCTGTCCGCGACCGGCCTGGATCAGGAACACAGCCGCCGTTGTGCAGCATAATGTCCAGAGCCAGAAGCCCAGGGCCGGATCGGGACCGGGAGCGTCAGCCCGGATTCGAGGGCCAAGGTCTTCATTAGCGACGGTGCGGACGACATTTCCTATGAAGACTGTTACGGCCTGTTGACTATCGCAACGGACTCAACCTATGGAACTGATAACAACTACGGGACGATGTGCGAATTCTTTCCTAATGCGACCAGTTCGGGGGAGGACGCCGGCTTCGGGAAGTTGGCCGGGGGCTTTTTCAACTACCCGGTGAGAGAGGAGAGTGAAAGCGACCGAATCTACTACGGGCTGTACTCCCTTACGTGTCCGTGGAGCGGGTACTCAACGGCCGGCAATAACGTATATATGGTAGGAACAGGAACCAGCGTCACAAACCCGACCAACGTTTCCGGGGGCTACTACACTACGACCGGGCTATCGGTATTCGCACAGCCCGTCGAGAGCGGCTGCACCATGGGAGTGATGATTACGGTGCTGACCGAGGCGGTCAAGGGGCTGAACGAGAAGATCGAGGCCCTGCAAGCGGAGAACCAAACATTCAAGGCTGAGATAGCTGCGCTCAAAGCACAATGATCAGAATTTGGGTGACTTCGTCAGTTCTGCGATTTGTGCGAATTCTGAGCTTTCGTCGGTCTTTCTTCCATTTTGGCGGCTCGGTCCCCAATATCGCGGCCTTCGGGGAGGCCAAACCTGTGGTACCGCGACAAAAATGACGTCTGCAGGGGCCATTCTTCCAATAAAATCGCCCCTGCCTCGAACATAAAGGCAGAATGTTCGCTGAAATCGCTCAGATTACGTAAAACCGCTTGATTCTTGGCCCTATATTTTGGTATAATACAGCAGGTAGATGTGGGGTTGCGGTGGTGGTGCTTGGATTATGCTCTTTGCTGGAAGAAATGGCTGAAAGATGCGGTTGTTGGTATCAATTCTGGTTATACTCACGGTGTTGACGGCTTTTGCCTGCGCGGAACCGCTCACCATAATCATTGTAACCTCAGATTCCAACGAGTCGGAGCGAGGCTACACCGAATTCCTCCAGGACATCTACCGCGGAAACGTGGACGTTCAGATAAGGCCCGACAGATACAATGAGAACCTCAGCTCAACCAAGAAGCTCGAGCTCGAATCCGCCGATCTGATTATCGTCTCCAGAGATAACTTAGACACCGATTACAATGCCGACGCCAAATTCTGGAACGGCCTGAACGTGCCGATCCTCAACCACAACATCAAGCTCGCCCGATGTGACGGGCACGATTACTGGGACTGGCTCGACGGCGACGACACCCCCCTGGCGCCACACACGCACTTAACCGCAGCCGATCCTAACGACCGGATATTTGCAGGCGTTGATACCTCCGCCGGGATAGTGGAGATATTTGCCCCCGCTGTTGAGATCGATTACTCGGACCAGTCGTCCGCCGGTTACGGAGCCATTATAGCCACGAGCGACGGCGACGTTGTTATCGCACGCTGGCTCGGCAATGAATCGGCCTATTACGAGGACTCTGATTATGCGCCCGGCGGGCCGCGGGTCTTCTTCGCAATGCCGAGGATGACCTATGAGTTCTTCGACAATGCGACCGACCAGGCAAAGCTCATGCTCAAAAATGCAATCCTTTCGCTCTTGCCGATATACAGGCCCAGGGCCGACCTCGACAACGACCTCGACGTTGACTTTCTGGATTATGCAATCTTTGCGGGCTATTGGGGCGATTCCGGCTGTGTGGAAGGCGTCCCCTGTGCCAGGGCGGATTTCACCGGCGATGCCAACATTGCCGCCGGCGACCTGGCGCTATTTGCCGAAGAATGGCTCGACGGCGCCGATGCTACGCCCCCCGAACCCAACGTTATGACCTGGCAAACCGAGCCGATGACGCTCTCGACAACGTCAATCTACATGGCCGCTACCCACGCATCCGACGCCCAATATGGCGTAGAGTACTATTTCCAGTGCTTGTCAGGCGGCGGACCAGATAGCGGCTGGCAGTACGTCAATACATTCGAGCCTAACACGCTAACGCTGGCCACGGAATACGCCTATCGAGCAAAGGCCCGCGACACGTCCAGCCGGCTCAACGAAACCGAATGGTCCGACCCTGCAACTACGAGGACCTTCGGATTATTCTACGAAATTGCCGATGCCTCCGCCGCGGCCGCCCTCGATGCAAACCTGTTCATCGCAGCCGGCGACGAGACAAACCGGCTCTCCATATACGACTCCAACGAGCCTGCCTCTCGCCCGATTCTCGACTTCAACCTCACCGACTACCTCGATATCGATATGAATCACCCGGAATCCGATATCGAAGGGGCAACCTGGTTCAACGGCAGAATCTTCTGGATCACCTCGCACGGCAGAAACAGAGAGGGCAAATACTGGCCCAGCCGATACCGCTTCTTTGCCACGACCGTGACACAGGCCGGGGCGGATGCAAATATTACAGTGGACGGCTACTATGCTAATCTCATCGATGACCTGATCGACTACGATTCGACGTACAATCTGGGCCTTGCCGACGCGATAGGCGTGATCGACGGCAATATAAATCCCGACCAAATCCCCGACCTTGCTCCGAAAAAAGATGGCTTGAACATCGAGGGCCTCTGCACAGCTGCAGACGGAAACTCGATGTTCATCGCTTTTAGAAACCCAAGACCCGATGTCAACGGAATCAGTAACGCCCTGATCATCCAGATCAACAACCCTGAGCAAGTCGTTCTGAACGGGCTGCCCGCCGATTTTGAGCCGCCTATGCTTCTTAATCTCGACGGCCTTGGCATCCGCAGCATGGAGTACTCCCCGACCCTTGGCCGATACCTCATCGTCGCCGGCTCGCACAAGGGAGGCGCCGACAGCCCGCTCCAAATCTTCTATTCATACGATATGACCGCCGGCATACTGACCATGATCGAAGAATTCCCGATTATCACCCCCGAAGCAATGTTCCAATTCCCCGACAGCAACGACATCCAGGTCCTCAGCGACGATGGGGTGCTAATGATCGATACCCCAGAAGGCCCCGTAATGAACAAGCTGCTCCCAAGAGAGCAAAGAACCTTCCGAACCCAGGCAATTACCCCCTGAATGCACCCAATCCCACCGGCTGCCCAGAGTTCTCTTCGATAGGGCACTTGCATTGTCTTTTCTATGCGGCTATAATCCTCGCCCATGGACGTACGCAATGCGAAGATCTCTGATGTCGAGGCGATTCACGGCCTGATTAGCTCGTATGCCGAGCTGGACCGGATGCTCTTTCGCTCGATGGCCGATATATTCGAGAATCTGCAGACCTTCACCGTGGTCGAGGCC